>MDVR01000109.1 GCA_001940725.1 Candidatus Heimdallarchaeota archaeon LC_2
TCGCCACAATTTTTAGGACCACGATCGCTTCCTGCGGCTACAGGATCACAAATTATTCTCGCAGAAGAGCCAAGTAATTTTTTTATTTTCAGTGCAGAAAAATACACTGACCATAACCATGGTGGTCTATAATTATCATATTTATACATTTCATCCATTAGAGTTGCTTTTCCAATATACGATGGATTAATCGAATTAGAAGAGGGCATCAAAACCTCAGTACAACTATGCTCAGTAATTGATGAATCAAAATTAAAACAAGGAACAGAAACTCAAATGGTATTTAGAAAATTATTCACCGACGGTGAACAAGGTATTGTCACCTACGGTTTCAAGGCTAAACCAATTATTTAAATATAAAATAAATAGATCTTATTTCCATCGTTTTAGTGGATATTCATGATATACACCCATTCCATTGTATAATATTTCAGAATTAATACTTGATAAGTAAATTTCTTTACAAGCACATTTCGGAACATCATTGAGTAGCGATTGGAGATCTTGGGTCGCAGAAAAGCTCTTGAGAAGTGTCTTGAAATTGGCATCACATTCGCCACAATTTTTAGGACCACGATCGCTTCCTGCGGCTACAGGATCACAAATTATTCTCGCAGAAGAGCCAAGTAATTTTTTTATTTTCAGTGCAGAAAAATACACTGACCATAACCATGGTGGTCTATAATTATCATATTTATACATTTCATCCATTAGAGTTGCTTTTCCAATATACGATGGATTAATCGAATTAGAAGAGGGCATCAAAACCTCAGTACAACTATGCTCAGTAATTGATGAATCAAAATTAAAACAAGGAACAGAAACTCAAATGGTATTTAGAAAATTATTCACCGACGGTGAACAAGGTATTGTCACCTACGGTTTCAAGGCTAAACCAATTATTTAAATATAAAATAAATAGATCTTATTTCCATCGTTTTAGTGGATATTCATGATATACACCCATTCCATTGTATAATATTTCAGAATTAATACTTGATAAGTAAATTTCTTTACAAACACATTTAGGAACATCATTGAGTAGCGATTGGAGATCTTGGGTCGCAGAAAAGCTCTTGAGAAGTGTCTTGAAATCGGCATCACATTCGCCACAATTTTTAGGACCACGATCGCTTCCTGCGGCTACAGGATCACAAATTATTCTCGCAGAAGAGCCAAGTAATTTTTTTATTTTCAGTGCAGAAAAATACACTGACCATAACCATGGTGGTCTATAATTGTCATATTTATACATTTCATCCATTAGAGTTGCTTTTCCAATATACGATGGATTAATCGAAATATTCTCAACGCCAAGTTTTTTCATTGCTGCTCCTGTTCTAATTGCATCTTCCAAAGCCGCATATTCAGAGAGGAAAATTGGTTTCAACAAAATATATCCTTTAACGCCAACATTGTAAGAATTAAGTATTTTTACAGCTCTAGCGAATTGTTTTAACGTATGTCCTTTGTTAATACTTCTTTTGTTTATTTCATCATCAGTGCTCTCTTGACCAATGGCTATTACTAATTTCCTAGAATCTATGACTTCAAGGAGATTTTCTATATTTTTTTTGTTAACAAATTCACATCTAGTTTCAAGAATAATTTCATCCACTTGGTCTTTGAACAGTTTCATGAAGTCTTGTTGGATTTTAGAAGGTATTTCCCACCTATCAAGAAATGATCCGGATGTATAAAATTTCACTGCCGAAAAAACATCACTGCCACCTTTCTCTTTGAATATCTCTAATGATCTTTGTGGTAAAATAGAGATTTCCTCTTCTGTAGGTTCCAAAGGATTATCCATAGGTAATGTACACATTGAGCATCCTCCATGTTTTGCCATAGCATATTTACATCCTTTTGTTGGTAAAACATAGGTTAATGCTTTACTGACAGAACCATCTGGATTTGGGTGGTCATCTATCCAACTAATAATTTTATCATGATTTATTTTTCGTTGATCATTGGATATCACTCTCAGATTAAAGAGTAGATTCTTGAAATCCTTATTGAGAGGGAAATTTTTTTCTGATAATTTTTCAATTTCATTCATTTAATGTTTGACCTCCAACACACATTTTTTCTTAATCTTTGCCCCTATACCAAATTCAACCCTATTCATTGAATACCCACTAATTTGAGCTTGACCCACTCCTAGGAGAATTTGTTTATTTGAGTTAAAAATCAACACTTCATCACCTGAACTAATATTCTCTGAAGCTTCAATAATCCCGACATTAAATAAAGTTGAACCTTTTAATTCTTCTATGTCTGTTAAAATCCAATTATTTGAATGCTTTGCAATTTCTAATGCTGCATTAGGGGATAATATCACTCGTCCATTAACCTGATCCCAACTTAGCCAATGATTATTTTCCTTTTTAATCTGCACAGGTCGGGGGGGCCTTCCAAATGATTTTGTTTCAGAAAGATCAAGATAGATATTTTGTCCGTGAGTATAACGTATGATGTTATTTATTTCTTTATGAGCATCCTTTGCATATTTTGATCTCTTTATTTCTAAAGTTACTTCTTTAGCAAAAAAATTTTCTATTTCCTGGCTTAATTTCATTTGAGCTTCTCTAGAAGTAGCATATTTTCCAATCCAGGAAAAAGTTGAATTTCTGTTTTCAGTTCCTACGTTTACCATTTTCCGATATCCTTCAGAAACATGGATAATAATCTCAACATATTCAGGAACCTTGGATAGTAAATTTTTGAGTAATGAGCCCATCATTTGAGCTTCTTCATCACTCCAATCACCTGTAACCGGAAGATCGTAAAAACCAGCAGGATATACACTCTCTAAATCCCGAGGAACAACACCAATTGGTGAAGTTAGACTCCAAATTTCTACTTTATGATAACTCCGTTTTGAGGCTTTTTTAATCGTTTTTGTAAAAATCTTGTGTGATTTAGATTCTCTGTAGGGTTTTTTTGCTGAACATGGTAATAAAATAATTAGTTTCTTGTGTTCAGAGACCTTATATGTATTTAACAACTGATTATGATATTTTAAAACATCGGGATGGTATAAACCTTCATCACCAGTAAAATTTAATCTTGATTTGTGATTAGATGAATAGCGTGATTTATTGATTAAAGGTAAATATTCTTTAGAGAATATTTTCACTGCACTTGCTACATTTGGGAATGCATGCATATCTCTTGCAATTCTTGTCCAAATTGTATTATTCAGAATGCTATTTTTAATTGATTTAAAATCTCTTCTCAATTCAGATAAATTCTCATCTATCAAGTCCTTCAATAATTTGTCATCCTTGCTTTTTCTATAGAAACCATCTTCATAGCTAATATTAACCGCTGCATTTCGATAGGCAGCTCCTTCATCAAGAATATCAACCCCCATTGCATATAACAAAGTTTGAAAACCTATGGGAGCGCCCCCAGGAAGATATAATGCAATGTTTGGCGGTATGTTTTTTCTTGTATTATATACTGATTCAATTAATTTTTTTGCTGATAATTTTTCAATCGCTGGAAATTTTATCACAATAATACTTGGTTCAAGTTTTAAAATATCTAATAAGTAGCTTTCAGGATCATTTATTGGGTCAAAGACCAACCCAAATGCTTGAGGTAATGATAATTGATTAATTCTAGATATGAATAATTTTAGTTCTTCATTATAACTTTCTTTTAATTTCTCATAATTTTGATTTAACCTTGGAATTATAATTGCCCATTCAGGTACCTCACTTTTGTATTCATCAAATGCTGAATTTAATTCATCACCTTGCTCAAAGTTGACATTTGGATGAATCAAACCTCTTTCGGTTACAATGACCGGTTTAAGGTTTACGTTATCATTCCTCAGCCCATTAACAGTTGATAACAAAGCAGGTGTACTAAAATTATCTTTACTTTTTAATACTCTAAGCAATCCATTTTCTTTTTGAATTTGAAATACAGTCATTAATCTATATCGAAATAATCCCTTAGCATTATATAATTGTCTTTTCTGATATTTCGAAGAAGTTCAAAATAAATAAATTGCCATAAAATATTGCATAAATTACTTTGGTTTACTTATGATGAGTAATATTAAAATGTGAGTTTGTGTCATCTACTCAAGGAGATTACTAAATTGGAAGATCTTGAATATTTCTCAGTACTAGAAGAAGGTGAAATGGTAAAAATTGATACTTTTGATAAAGATCCCACAAAGGTATATATTATTGTCGAACACAAAGCTAGAGTTGTTTTCCTTTGGAAAGGTGAACAAGCTAGGATTCGGTTAAAATTTATTGGGTCACGTGCTATGGGTGAAAAGAGAAAAGAGGTTGGTTTCCATTATAAGATAGATGTTAATGATCAGGGTGACGAATCAAGATTTTACAAAAAAGTAATGGGAGAAGAAATAAGTGATGACACACGAGGTGTCAAGGTTGGTTTTGTAGACGAGGTAGATGCAGGTGTGCCATCCTATGCTGAAGCTGCAGCAGAACAAGGCATTGATGTATCGGCAGATGAAATTCGAGAAACATCTGGATCATCTGGACCAAGCGGTATTCGTAAAATGGGTGGGTTGGGTGTAAAACCCCAAAAAAGTATATTAGCAGCGATAGATGAAGATGGCGAACTTGAACCCCCAACTCCGGTCAGCAAAGCATCTAGAGCTCAAGTAGCAAGTACAATTCATAAGGATAACATGAAAGAAGCTCAGCAAATGTTGTCGGAACTTGGAAAACCTAAAGGTTTTGAACGAGAAATGGTAGTCATTGATAATAGAGTTTACAGATCAAAAGGTGAAGATGATGTAGTATTCGAAGATCTAGAAAATCCATTGGATGGATTATTCATGGTAGAATCTTACACGCCTCGACTAGTTTGTGAAAATGGAAGAGTAATTGCGATTGAACTTCTTAAAAGAACTTCGGAAGAAATAGATGAAACAGATGTGGCAATGAGTCAAGATCTCGAAGATTTAACTGCTATGTTCCAAATAGAAATTGAATAATTGATCTCGTCATAAGTGAAGTAAATCAATCCATATTCTGAAAGTATATTTATATAAATTTTAATTTGATTTAGATATTCAATAGATCGTTATAAATAGAAAAAAAATGAAAGAGTCGATTAAGATAGCTCTAATTTTTTAACTCCCTCTTTCTCTTTCAATTTTGTGAGTGTTCGTGTAAATCAAAAGGTCGCTAGGGGTTTATCCCAAGAATTAAGAGAAATAACTAAAGAGTCCCAAGTTGATACCCTTGCTGTTATAACGGTTACAGGAGCAAGAGTTGCTTTTTTCAGTAAATCAAACGCAGATGCATCTGAACTATCGGCAATAGCTGCATCACTAATCAATTCCGGTGGATTAGCTACAAATCGTTTAGGTTTCGGGCAGTTATCTGATGTTATGGTAAGAGGTAAAAATGGATTTGTAATTTTGAAATCTCTTGGAAGGTTTGTACTTGTCGGGGGTACAAAGAATATCCAAGCTTTCACCAAGGCTGCCTCAGTCCTAGTCCAACATGCACCAAAATTGGAATCAATATTAGCTGATATTCCTGATGAAGATTGGTAGTAAAAATATCTAAAACACTAATTTTCTTGCAGTGAATTGTTAAAATTACACAAATTTGTGCATCATCAAAAATAAGTAATTAGAATTAGTTTTAAACTACGAAATAATTGTTATTTTGTTTGAAAACGAGCGTAGCATCGGTTAAAAGGTGGAAATAATAAATGAGTAATTATGATGAAAGTTCCATTAAAGTTTTAGAAGGAACCGAAGGAATTAGACAAAGACCGGCAATGTATATCGGTGATGTGGGTGTTAGGGGGTTTCATCACCTTGTATACGAAGTTGTTGATAATTCAGTTGATGAGGCAATGGCTAATCGATGTACTAAAGTCGAGCTCGAGATTTTTGAAGATAATTCCATAAAAATTACAGATGATGGTGTGGGAATTCCTGCTGGAATTCATCCAAAATATGGTATTTCCACTTTGCAGGTCATATTGACAAAACTTCATTCGGGTGGTAAATTTGATAAAAAAGCATATACCGTTTCAGGTGGTCTTCATGGGATCGGTTTAGCCGCAGTTTGTGCATTATCAGATCCATTTCATGTGGAAAGTCATAGAGATGGAAAAATCTATATCCAGAATTATTCCCAAGGTAAATTAGTTGATGAATCTACAACTGATGTAGAAGGTGATCAACAAACTGGAACTTCGATACATTTCAAACCTGACTCTTCAATTTTCACAGAAACAACATTTGATTTTGAAAAACTGTCAGGCCGACTAAAAGAACTAGCCTATCTTACTGAAAAATTTAGTATTAGGCTTATTGATAATCGAGAAGAAGAAAAAATCTTAGTTGATGAACAAGAAATAATTCGTAAGAAACAGATTGATTATTATTTTGAAGGTGGAATTCAGAAATTTGTTGAAGACCTGGTCAAAGGGGTGAAAAAAGATTTAATCATCCCAGATGCTCCATTATTCTATACTCAGGGAGAATCTGAAGGTGTAGTTGTTGAAGTTGCATTTGCATATATTGACAGTGCTAATGAATTTGACAAAGGATTTGTAAATAATATCAACACCCACGAAGGTGGAACCCATGTTTCTGGGTTTCGGGCAGTTCTGACAAGATCAATAAACAAATTTGCTGAAGATTTTAATTTACTTGATAAAGCCAAAAAAAGTAAGAAAGGCGATCCAGACAAACTGATAAAACTTTCGGGTAGTGATGTAAGAGAAGGAATAATTGCAATAATTTCGGTTAAAGTACCGATTCCTCAATTTGAGGGACAAACTAAAACTAAGCTTGGAAATAGTGAAGTTGAAAGAATTGTTCAGCAAGTAATGAAAGAACCATTAGAGGCATATTTGAATGATATTCCTAATCTCGGTAAGGCAATTGTCAAAAAAGCTCAATTAGCTCGTCGAATACGGGAAGCATCGAAAAAATTAACAGAATCGATGCGCAAAGGTGGGAGAGTTTCACTCCCCGGTAAATTAGTGTCTTCACATGGAAAAGACCCATTGAAACGAGAATTATTCTTGGTAGAAGGACAATCAGCAGGCGGAACTGCAGTAAAAGGCAGAAATTCAGAATATCAAGAGATATTATTTCTTAGAGGAAAAGTCCTCAATGTTGAAAAAGCTAGATTAGATCGAGCAATGGAAAACGCAGAAATCCGTAATATGATAACTGCAATAGGTATGGGCATAATGGATGATATTGATATTGAAAAATGTCGATATGGTAAAGTGATCTTGTTAACGGATGCAGACGTTGATGGTGCACATATTGCAACTTTGTTATTAACATTTTTTTACAGGTATATGAAACCGTTAATTGAATCAGGACGATTATACATTGCACGCCCTCCTCTTTTCCGTGTTCAATTCAAAGGAGAAGCCGCAAAATGGATCAAATCAGGGGCTGGAGGAGAGAAAGCAAAAGATTATATTTATTTAACCTATGAGAGTGACTTAAACACATTATTGGATGGATTGGATGAAATGCAGATTGATAGGAAGAATCTGTCTATAAACCGATTTAAGGGGCTGGGTGAAATGAATGCCAACCAATTAGAAGAGACGACAATGAATGTTGAAACCCGTAGAGTAGAGAGAATAAACATTAATGATGTTGTAGATTCAGAAGAATGGTTAACTCGATTAATGGGTGATGATGTGGTGTTCAGAAAGAAATACATTGAAGAAGAAGTTTTTGAAGAAACAGGCTTTACTTCTAGAGGACCATTTTATGATAATGCTTTTCAGACCACTGACGAAGAAGATCACCTTGCTTTAGATGATAGTGAGAGAGAATTATTGAAAGAAGAGGCATCTTTAGATGAATATATTCCGGAACAGGAATTATTAGCTGCCTTTGACAAATACATGTCAAGTTCAAGCCAAACAGGAGATCAGACTGATGAGTGATTCAGAACCAATTGATGCAGATTCTCAGTATGAAACATCATTTACTAAAGAAATGAAATTTGGTTTTTCAAATTATGCAAAATATGTTATTTCTGATCGAGCTATACCTGATGCTCGTGATGGATTAAAGCCAGTACACAGAAGAATACTTTGGGCAATGAATCAGATTGGTCTTGGTCCAAGATCTCCCTTCAAAAAATGTGCACGTATTTTTGGAGAAGTTACTGGTAAATATCACCCTCATGCAGGTGGGGTTTATGAATCATTAGTAAGACTTGCTCAAGATTGGTCTTTGCGCTACCCCCTCGTTCAACCTCAGGGGAATTTTGGAAGTATTGATGGATTACCTCCAGCAGCAATGCGTTACACGGAAGCAAGATTAAACAGAATCTCACTTGAATTAATGGAAAATATTTCAGAAAGAGTTGTAGAATTTATTGATAATTTTGATGGTGAAGAAAGAGAACCTACGGTTCTCCCTGTAAAGATCCCCCATCTATTATTGAATGGATCTTATGGTATTGCAGTAGGAATTTCTTCCAATATCCCTCCCCATCACTTAAATGAATTAATGTCTGCGTGCATTGCAATCATTGATGATCCCCAAATTTCTGTGGATGATCTAATGACTCATGTCACAGCTCCAGATTTTCCAACTGGAGGTACAATTATCGGTCTCAGTGGAATTAGGTCTCTGTACCTGACTGGTCGAGGTTCTATGCGAATTAGATCAAAAATTCATTTAGAGACAAATGAAACTCACAAAGTCTCACCGTCCCGTCTCGTGGTTACTGAAATACCTTACCTTCAAAATAAAGCAACAATCATTACACAAATATCAAAGCTAATTGATGATAATTCATTAAGGGGTGTAATGGATGTAAGGGACCTTTCTAAAGAAGATATAAGAATAGAAATAGATATTGATGAACAATATGCGGATGATCTGGGAGTAAAAACCATACTCGGTCAATTATACAAGAAAACAAATCTTGATACATTGTTTCATTCACGTATGACTGCTTTTGTTTATGGAAGACCCATGACACTTACCCTCAAAAAAGCTCTTGCAGTTTTCTTGGACTTCAGGGAAACTACTATTCGAAATATCACTCAAGAGGAATTAGATAAGGTTGCAGCAAGGATCCATATTTTGGAAGGACTAATAATCGCATCTGATCATATTGATGCTGTAATTGCATTAATTCGAGCCTCAGAAAGCAGATCCGCTGCACATACTAATTTAAAAGACAAGTATGCGCTCTCCGATATTCAAGCTAAAGCTGTTTTAGATATGACTCTTGCACGTCTTGCGCGTGTTGAACAAACTGCTTTAGTTGATGAGCTTGAGACAAAAAATGCAGATAAAGCTCGATTAATGATGATTTTACATGATCGACCAACTCTTCTTGAACTAATGCGAAATGAATTTGAGGATATCAAGAAGAAACATTCTGATAAAAGGCGAACAAACCTTGTAGAAATGGACGATGTCTTGACTTCGAGTGAGCGTCCAATATTACATCGACGTAATTTATTAATTACTTCAACTGGAGAAGGTTATCTCCGTGCTTTAGATTATACTAAATTTAAGACTCAAGGAAGAGGTGGTCGTGGAGTTATTGGGGTTCCATTGGGGACTGATGAAAAGTTGTTTGATATGATGATAGCATCAAATATGGATGACTTACTCCTTATAACTCATAATGGTATTATACATCTAATCCCGGCTTATGAAATTCCTGAGGCTAAAAGCCGAACAAATAAAGGAAAAACAATCAAACGATTCCTTCCTGTTGAAGGTAGCATTGTCAAAGTAGTAAATATTGAACATGACCAATTTGTTAAGGAAAAAGTGTTAGTTACAATTACTAAAAATGGAGTGATTAAACGAACAACCCTGGACAAATATGCCAACATAAGACGAACAGGAATTAAATGTTTGAATTTAAGAGGTGAAGATGAAGTTGTAGATGCTTTTGTTACTGATGGCAATTCGTTTATTTTCATAGCCTCTAAAAAGGGACAAGCAGTAGTATTTGATGAAACCAAAGCTAGGGCTATGGGGCGTGTCGCTGGTGGGGTAAGGGGAATGAGGCTCAGGGTTGGTGATGAAGTAGTATCATCTTTTGCCATTCCTAAAGACCAGCTTGATCAAACTTCTATTTTAACCGTTACTGAGAGAGGATATGGCAAACGAACAATTTTGACCAAATATCGATTTACAAATCGAGGAGTTCGAGGGGTAATCAACATGAAAATTAGAGAAAAAAATGGAGATGTTGTCATTTCAATGCCGATGCCAATTGTCGCAGGGTCTTCAAATATCTCTTTAGTAAACTCAGATGGTGTTCTAATTAAAGTTAGAGTCAAAGGTATCAGAAACATGGGTCGATCAACAATGGGTGTACGAGTTATGCGTATTGTTGGCGATCAGAAACTTCTAATGGCAACTTCTATTGTAGATGAAAATGTTGAAATTCTTGAACAAGCAGAAATAGATCTTGAAGATCCTATTGATGATGGTGAAGAAGATGAATTTGAAGTACTTGAAGATTCCAATGATATTGAAGAAGCAGAATAAATAGTATACACTGATTTAAATTTTAAAAAATTGAATTAGATAATCTTTAATCTCCTCTAAATCAGATATCCGGTTAAAAAATAATGATTGATACATCATACCATCTATTGTCGCCAATAATAGGGTTGCTCTCTTATGAGGATCTGCAGTACCACTGTGTGTAAATAAAAGAGCAGTTCTTTCTGTGATTTGTTTGTATATCTTTTTGTATTCCTTTTTTATTATCTCTGATATCTGGGGTTCTGCCATAGATCTAAATACCATCTGCCAAAATAATTTATTTTCTTTAAGATTAGTAAACCAAGCATTAATCATACTCCGACCGATTTCTGAAGGCTCTAAACCATCAACTTCTGATAATTGATTCATAGAATCAAGAAAATTTCTCATCTCGTCAACTAAAATAGATTTGACTAATTCTAATTTTCCATCGAAATAGCTGTAATATATGGTGCTCTTGGCTATACCAACTGCCTCCGCAATTTGATCCATCGTTACCCCATTATACCCATACTTCACGAAAAGTGGTAAACTTTGAAGTTGGATCTTTCTTCGCATTGAGTTTTGTGTATTCATTTCCTATTCACATTTCTATGATATAATATTGTTTAATATTCTCACTAATAAAATTTTTCAAACTATTCAGTTCGAACTGATTAGTTTGATTTATACTTTTATCATATTATATTTTATCTGAAATCACTGATTTCTTTTGTCTCATTGCGTGAAAACTTATTTAGGGTCAATCACAACAAAAAGCTAAGTGATTGTAAAAAATGGTTAAAATTACCGCGCAATGTAGAAAAATGTATCATTCTGTATGATTTTTTCTGTTTTCTTTTTTTTAATTTCATATAAGTAGTAATTCAGTAGGCAATAGGTTAAATATAACAGATGAGTAAATTTAATCAATAAGATGTCATCTATGGAATCTCTTGAAACTATTGCAAATTCCGGTAGTAGAAAATTAATAGAATACTACGGAAAAAAATTAGGTCGTGATGAAGAAAATATTACAACATTTTTTGCTCTTCTAGATACGATTGAAGAAATAATGGAAACTAAAGTACGTCCTTATATCCATGAATGGGAAGAAAAGGGGGTTCAACTAGTCGATGGGAAAGTTATCCTACCTCCCAAAATGGAGTCAGCTCTCAATGAATTAATTAAAGAAAATGAACTCTATTCATTTTTTATCCCAGAAAAACATGGAGGATTTGGATATGAGACCCTATTTAGTCACGGTCTTAGCGAACTAATGACAAGGTATGATATACCATTGCAAATGCTAACTACAATATCTCTTTCTGTTTTAGAGGCTTTGGTCGTTTATAATCGGCCCGAGTATGAACCATACATTCAGAATTTTATGGAAGGGAAAAATACAGGCTACGTTGCATTTACTGAAGCTGGTGCAGGTTCTCACCTACAAAATATCAAAGCTACTTCAGTATTGGAAGGTGATGAGTATGTTTTGAATGGTACCAAAATTTTCATTTCTAATGGGGGTTACGCCAATGCAGGCTTATTCTTAGCCCGAAATATGGTTGACGGCAAAGAAGCAGGCACAAATGTACTTTATGTTGAAGGTTTTGATGGTATTACAACCTTGCGACTGGAAGATAAATCTGGTTTACATGCAAATCCTACAGCTCAGCTATTGTTCGAAGATGTTCGTGTACCTAAAGAAAATATTATTGGTGAAGTTGGTGATGGCTATCGAAAAGTATTGGAACGGCTAATGGGTATGCGTGTGGGAGTAGTGGCCCAAGGATTGGGTGCGTCAGCAAGAGCCTTAGAATTAGCTAAAAGCTATGCTGAAGAACGAGTACAATTTGGAAAACCAATTATCTCATTTCCTGGGGTTTCTCGAAAGATTGAACATATGGAAACACAACTCCCTAGGCTTCGAGCCTATGGTTACTTGGCTTCTTATACATTAGATCGATATTATTATGGATGGATTCCAGCTGATATCAGTGCTACAGGGTCTGCAGCGGAAGAAACAGCTGCGAAAATGTTTGCATCTCCAATTTTAACCGGTATGGCACACTATTTTGCCAGCGCAGCAAAACTTTATGTAGCGGAAATTACTAATTCATTATTATATGATGCACAACAGATTTTTGGTGGAAATGGATTTGTTTCAGAATATGAAATTAACAAAATAGCAAGGGATGTACGGGTGTTGCCGGTGTATGAAGGTACTTCAGAAATTCATGATTGGTTAATTGGAAGATCTCAACAAGCTATGCAAATGCTTCCAAAATTTGAACGAACTTCTTTATCATTTAATGGCAAAACCATGTACGAAGAAATATTAGCAACACGATTTCCAGGTATATTTGACAAAATATAATTTAATTAAACATTCAATTTTTACAATTTAATTTCCAAATAAGAAATACGCGGAACTAACTTTTTCCTTAGAGTGGCATATTGCCATGTTTTCTCTTCATCCTAGTCTCACGTTTGGTTAACAAAGGCCAAAGGGCTTCAATGATTCTTGGACGAGTCTCAGATGGCATAATTATTTCGTCAATATGACCCAATTTTGCAGCTGTGAAAGGTGAATAGAATTCAGCCTTATAATCGTCTTGTAATTCTTCGTTAAGGGCCTCGGGATCTTTTGCTTTGGCTAATTCTCTTCGGTATAAGATTTTAACAGCACCTTGAGCACCCATCACTGCTATTTCTGCAGTTGGCCAAGCAAAATTAACATCTGTTTGAAGGTGTTTTGAAGCCATAACAATATAGGCTCCGCCAAAGGCTTTTCGAACAATAACTGTGATTTTCGGTACAGTTGCCTCACAATAAGCATACAATAATTTTGCACCATTTCTAATTATTCCCCCATGTTCTTGAGCCAAACCTGGTAAAAATCCAGGAACATCTACGAGGGTAATAATTGGAATATTAAACGAATCACAAAATCTAATAAATTTTGCTCCCTTAATACTTGCATCTATATCCAAAGACCCAGCAAGAACCTTTGGTTGATTTGCTACAATTCCGACAGTTATCCCATTCAAACGGGCAAATCCGACAATTATATTTTTTGCCCAATGTTCTGAGGTTTCACAAAATTCACCATGATCAACAATTTCTTGTATGATTTGATTCATATCATAAGCTTCTTTGGGATCATCAGGGATCACTGAATTTAATTTTAATGATATTCGAGCTTTATCGTCACTAGCTTCTTTTACAGGTGGATCTTCTAAATTGTTTGCAGGAAAATATCCAATTAATTCTCTAACAAGCTTAATGGCTTCGAATTCATCAACTCTTGTGAAATGAGCAACTCCCGATTTGAATGCATGGGTTGAGGAACCACCAAGTTCATCAAATGTAGCAGTTTCTCCCATTACTGTTTTCACAATTTCAGGACCGGTTACAAACATGTGTGAGGTGTCTTCAACCATTATAATAAAATCGGTTAACGCAGGTGAATAAACAGCTCCTCCCGCACTAGGCCCCATAATTACTGAAATTTGGGGGATAACACCCGATGCGTTAACATTTCTGAAAAATATTTCACCATATCCTGCTAAGGAGTCTACTCCTTCTTGAATTCTCGCTCCACCAGAATCGTTAAAACCAATAACAGGGGCACCATTTTTTAAGGCTTGATCATAAATATCTGTAATCTTTTTTGCATGAGCATGTCCGAGTGAACCTCCCATTATGGTAAAATCTTGAGAATATACATATACTAGTCGATTGTTAATTCTCCCGTATCCAGTTACAACCCCATCTCCATCTATTGGACCTTTGTTTCTCATTAAACCCACGGATTTATGTGAAATAAACATCCCAGTCTCTACAAAGGTTCCTGGATCCAATAGTCTGGCTAATCTTTCTCTTGCAGTGAATTTACCCTTATCATGTTGGGCTTTTATTCGTGCCTCTCCACCACCTTGCATTGCCATTTGACGACGTACTTTATAGTGATCAATTTTGTCTTCAGTATTTTTCAAACTATGTTTTGATCCTGAAAGATTAGCTTCTTTTTTTGTTTTAACCATAGGAACACCATTTAGTCTGTAAAGCTTATTTCTAATATCTGTAAGGTAGTGTTTAAATTTACTTACTAGGTATCAGTAGGTATATACTTTAATCAACAAATTTCAATTTTCAATTATCATGCCATTCTGAATTGTTTTTATTCCATTTTTTAATTAATTAGTTCGAGCTCCGTTAAATTCATGGAATTGTGAATCTAGAAAACAATAAAATTTTATTGTTAAACTGAATTTATTATTATTCAAAAGGAGAATTATTGAATGTTTCAAATTTGGATCTTCTTTACATGGTTATTTGTAACAACTGGGGTAACTAATAAGCTTGTTACCAATTTACCAAATGGAATCAAATGGCACAATGAAGCATTTAGAACTCTGAATACATATTCTGAAAAAATACCTTCATCAGTGAAACGATACTTACTAATAAATTCCTTATACTTGAGTTTATTAGTAATTTTTACAATATATTTTTTATTTTATGAAATATTTACAGGACTTCTGAACCTTGAAGTGACAGAACTAATTGGTGAAGTGTTACTATTTATTGGATTTTCAATTCTATTATTTTTCGCAATAAAATTTGCAAATCCAATCATTTCATTTGTTTTCGTATTACTATTACATTCATTTTTCTCCCTGGTTTTACCTTTTAATTTGTATGATATGCTTAATGATGGATCAGCTGAATTTGTAGGATCAGATGGAGAATATAATCCAAATAAGCTTTCAGAGTTAAGAGGATATAGTATCATATATTGGCTAGGTATTTTGATTATTTTAATGGAGAGTTCTTTTATGAATATTGATTCTAAAGAATTTTTTAAAACGTCTATTCGATCAACCAAACTATATAAAAAAATCTTTTATGCATATATGCTCTCTTTCTTAATCCTTTGGTGTGTAATGAGCAGATTGATGTGAGGATCTTGTAAAAACAAAAATATGAACCGTGTTGAAATAAATGATTTCATTTTACGTTTAGTTAGCCCTAAACGCAATTACACAGATTTATTAATTAATTCAGATGGATTTGTAATTAATTAGGTTAGGAACTAAAAATCCCTTCCCCCATTACATTGATCTACAAAACCCCCATTGAGCCTCAGTTATGTAGATCATGTTAGGTGAGTAAAACTCACATCCCTCTGCAATATATCAATACTTGCTCGAGTATATAAACTATGAACCTACTCTTATTTTCAGAGTACTACAAATATTTTGATTTGATTCTTCTTATATTTGCACTGAATTAAATAATCAAGTGGATTTGAATAATTAGTATTTTATTTCGTGTTAATAATTAACACTGACAAAAGAACCAATAAGCTCAGATAAGACCCCAGTAATTACCGCTATTATGAAGAACTTCATACCAGATTTAATCAGAGAATTCCTAGCAAAATACCCCTTTAATACCCCCATTGTAAATAAAGTCCGACCGTTAACATAAACATTCTTTCAAAAGAATAATGAAATTTGGTATTTGCTAAACCGACCCTATCAAATTTTAATAATAAGAGAATTATATTTCTTTATTTGATATTTGCGTAAAATTTTAACTTATAATTTAATTTGATAACGTTAAATTTTCTTATACAAATAATATTCATTGAATATATGGTTAAATCAGTACATCTTAATTCAGATGGATCTACCAAAATTGTTGAAATGGATACCCCATCATTAGAAATTGGAGCAATTCTTATTAGAACATTATATTCTGAAGTATGTGGAACTGATGTACATTTACAAGATAGACAACTAACAGGGGTTCCTTATCCAATAATACCGGGACATGTTAGTACAGGTATAATAAAAGATCTTAATGGAACGATTTCAGATATAGATGGAAAATTGCTTAGGAGAGGAGATAAAGTGACATTTCTCGATGTTCATGAGACATGTAATTCATGCTGGTATTGTCTTGTTGCAAAAGAAACCACTCGATGTCCAAAGAGAAAGGTGTATGGAATAACGTATTCTGCCAAAGATGGACTCCTAGGGGGTTGGTCACAATATATTTATTTGAAACCTGGAGTAAAGGTTATCAGATTACCTGAAAATTTAGATCCTAAAATCTTTATGGCCGGAGGTTGTGGCCTTCCAACAGCAATTCATGGAATACAGAGAGCTGAAATTAAACTAGGAGATACAGTTGTAATTCAAGGATCTGGACCTGTAGGTATGATGGCAGCAATCCTTGCGTTCGTAAGTGGGGCCTTTAGAGTAATTGTAATTGGGGGTCCTCAGCTAAGATTAACTATTGTAAAAGAATTTGGGATTTCTGAAGTATTGAATATTGATCAACTGAATGAAGATCAAAGATTGGCCAAAATTCTTGAATTAACCAATAATAGAGGTGCAGATGTTGTGATTGAAGCTACAGGAGTTCCTTCAGCAGTTAGAGAGGGTATGAAAATGGCAAGGGATGGTGGTACATATGTTGTTCTGGGGCAATATACCGATGCAGGAGACCTCTCAATAAATCCTCATAATGATATAAACAAAAAACATCTCACTATTAAAGGGTGTTGGGGGTCTGATTTTTCACATTTTTACCTCGGGGTTAAATTTATGACACAATATCAAGATAAATATCCTTGGGAAAAAATAATTTCAAGAGAATACAGCTTAGAAGAAGCTGCACAAGCACTTGATGATGTGCGACATTATAAAATCATGAAGGCTTTGATTGATCCATTTAAATAATAAAAAACAAATTTCAAGAATCGGATTATCGGAAAATATTTTATATTTTCATTAAAGTGAATCAGATATAAACACAATTTCTCTTGCTTTATGTAGTGACAATTATTTGGCGATTGGTTTGAATTTATATAATTTTAATTAGAGTCGCAAACAATGGAATATGAGAAAGTATTGTCTAAATCTATGGAGATTATTTCTGCCTTAGATTGGACACTAAGCCCTGAAGAAATAACACAAAAAACTCAAGAATTGATTGATTTAGGGAATGTGGAGTATGAAAAGATAGTCTCAATTCCTTCGGAACAACGATTCTTTGCCAACGTAGTTAAGAAATTAGATTTAATTTCTTTGCAATTAACTAACCTCAATGCAAGTTTGTACTTTCCAGCTTATATGTCAACTGATTCAGAGATTAGAAAAATTTCGAATGAAGCTAGTCAAACAATTTCCAAATATTTTATTGAAGTAGGAATGCGTGAAGATCTCTATCAGGCTGTAAAAGATGCTAAACAAAATTCGAGGGACAATCTGGATACAATTGATTCACGACTTGTCGAAAGACAGTTAAGAGATTTTAGACGAAATGGTTTGGATTTAGAAGATTCAATTAAGGTTAAAATCAAATCAATTCGTAAAGAATTGGCAAAATTGTCAATTGAATTTTCACAAGTTCTGAATGAAATAAAAGATACCGTGGAATATACAGAATCAGAACTTTCTGGTATACCAGAATCCACAATTTCTAACTTTAAAAAGGATGAATCTGGAAATTATCTTGTTGGCATGAGTTATCCAGAAGTTCTCCCTGTACTTGATTACGCAAAAGATTCAAATACACGAGCAAAAATGGCAAAGGTATATGGTAACCGAGGTATTGCTGAAGGAAATGTTGCAAGGTTAGAGAAAGCTATAACTCTAAAGGATGAGTTAGCAAAACTGAAAGGATACGAAAATCATGCTGAATTTATGTTAGAAGTAAAAATGGCTAAGAATCCTAAGAATGTAATAGATTTTATTGATGACTTAATTGTTAAGCTTAAACCTAAGGGAATATCTGATTTGGACCTTTTAGTAAAAGAGAAACAAAAAGATGGGGATTCTGAAACAAAAATTAATTTTGAAGATTGGAGATATTACAAAAGAGTAGTTGTTGAAAATGATTACAATGTGGATGATGAGGTTATCAAACAATATTTTCCCATGAAAAAGACCGTTGAGGGGATGTTACAATTCTATCAAGACCTTTTGAGTTTAATATTTATAGAATTAAATAATGTACCAAAATGGCATGATCATGTACAAGTCTACGCAATTTTAGATAAAAATACTGATAATTTTATTGGGATATTTTATTTGGATTTATTTCCAAGAGACGGAAAATTTAATCATGCAGCTGCATTCCCATTGATACACGGAAGACAAATGGAAAATGGATCTTATTGTCAGCCTGTTGCTGCTATGGAATGTAACTTTACTAAGCCTACTAAGGAAACTCCATCTTTGTTACAACATTCTGAGGTAGTTACATTATATCATGAATTCGGTCATATAATGCATCAAACCATAACCAAATCAAGATACGCAACTTTTTCAGGCTCATCGGTATCCCGTGATTTTGTTGAAGCTCCTTCTCAAATGCTTGAAAACTGGATTTGGGAACCAATGATATTATCTAAAATCACCTCTCATTACAAAACAGGTGAAGTTATGCCTATGGATTTGGTAGATAAACTTGTAAAATCTCGAGATGCTTTTAGTGGACTTACGGACCTAAGACAATTATTTTTCGGGAAATATGATATGATTGCACATACAAATTCTCAATTAGAATCTCAAAAATTGTGGCATGAGCTTCAAGAAGAAACATCATTAATACCTCCATACCCAAAAACAAACCCAGCTGCTAGTTTTGGACATATAATGGGTGGTTATGATGCTGGATATTATGGGTATATGTGGAGTAAAGTTATTGCTCAAGATATGTTTACTAAATTCCAAGAAAACGGAATTACTTCTTCTGATATTGGTATGGATTATAGACGCCATATCCTTGAACATGGGAATGATTTTGATGAGAATGAATTAGTCGAAAGATTTTTGGGAAGAAAAACTAATAATAAAGCATTTTTAAAATCATTAGGTTTAGAAAATTAAATAGGTTTATTCACTTGAATTCTTAGTTTTTATTAAAACCATTTTTTTGTTGGTACCAACCTGTTCTCCCTCGACAACATAGATTTCGTTTACAATCCCACTAACCTGACAAAGAATGTCATTTTGCATTTTCATTGCTTCCAAAGTTACAATTTTATCCCCCTGAATTACCTCTTGACCTACTTTTACAGCGATACTGATAACCTGCCCTGGAAGGGGTGCTAAAATAACCTCTTTATCAATGGAGACAGTTTTACTTCTCGTCAGCTTTGGTATGGACTCATGAAAATCAAAATTTATCAGACGCCCTTCTAAGAATATCTGCCCCTCATGATATTCTATTGTGTATTCATGGTCCTTTTCGACCCTAGTTTTAATAATTCTCCCAAGCTCTTCCACATCAGTTGTATATAATTTATCATCTATTACAACCTCTCCAGTTTCTCGGTTATAAAATAATAAAATATCTCGACCGTTGAAAGTAATATCAAATGGTTTAAACTTCTGATAGTCGAGGTCTACTACGCGTTTTTTATCCATTGCTTTCTGGAATTTTGAAGCTCTTTTAAGGGGAGTTACTGATAATTTCGGTTCACTTTTATCATCTGACATAATTAATACCTCCCTGTAGTCTCTAACTTACTAGTTTCTTTCCATTTCGAATTTTTTGATCGGTTGGGGAGAAAGACTTTGGAAGTTTTAATACCTGAAGCAAACAGAGCGGCAACACGTCTGTTGAATGCTTCCTTGATATAAGGGATGATATCATTTTCTTCGATAAAATGAGTAGTTACCTTCCCTTTGTGAAATTCTGGATTAGCGAGTACAACTCTATGAAATGATGAATTAGTTGGGAAACCATTAATTGCCAATTCTGAATTTGCATAATATGCTCTTGAAATTGCTTGTTTCCTATTTTCACCCCATGTTATTAGTTTTCCCAATAATGAATCGTAATCATTTGGAACTGTATAATTTTCATAAATGTGAGTGTCAAATCTTACTCCGAACCCACCAGGTGTAATTAGCGTTTTTACCCTTCCTGGGGACGGATGAAAATTCCTGATTGGATCTTCTGCATTGATACGTAATTCAATTGCATGTCCTTTAATTTCGATATCTTTTTGACGCCAAGATAATCTTTTACCAGATGCAATTTTCAATTGTTCCATGACTAAATCCTTTCCGGTTACCATTTCGGTTACCGGATGTTCTACTTGTAATCGCGCATTAACTTCATTAAAAAAGAATTCTCCATCTTTGTAGAGGAATTCTGCTGTGCCAGCGTTTTCGTAATTTACTAACTTTGCTAGTTTGATTACTGCTTTTCCAATACGATCTCTTTCTTCATCAGAAATTGCCGGAGAAGGTGCTTCTTCTATTAATTTTTGATGTCTCCGCTGAATTGAACAATCTCTTTCTCCTAAATGTACAACATTACCTCTGTTATCAGCAATAAATTGAAATTCGATATGTCTAGGTCTCTCGACAAATTTTTCAAGAAATATATCTCCTCTACCAAAATAGGCTGCTGCTTGTTTTTTAGTTTTTTCAATTGCCGAGATAAGCTTATCAGGAGATCTTACGACTTGCATTCCCATTCCACCTCCTCCATATGCTGCTTTTACCATTATTGGGAACCCAATTTCTTTTGCTATTTTAAGAGCATCTTTATCCGGGTCTACTGCACCTTCAGATCCTGGTGTTATTGAGATCCCTGCTTTTTCTGCCTCATTTCGTGAAGTAATTTTACTTCCTAATTTTTCAATTGCTTCAGGAGGAGGACCAACCCATTTAATTCCAGCTTCAATTACTTTTTTCGCGAAAATGGAAGATTCGGATAGAAAGCCATATCCTGGATGTATCGCATCAACCTCAGCATCTAGAGCGACTCGAATAATTTTATTCTCATTTAAATAATTTTCAATAGCTGGTCCAAATCCCAAGGAAATGGCTTTATCCGAAATTCGAGTATGCATACTATGTTTGTCTTGTTCTGAATATAATGATATAGTATCCATTTCAAGCATTTTTGCAGCTCGAATTATACGAACAGCAATTTCTCCTCGATTTGCAATAAGGAGGCGGTCCATAAGTCATAATTAATACAACCCATCATAACAATTATGGTTATCTAATCTACGATGTATTAAGTTTAGAATAAATAGAGAGTATCTTTCCTCAATGATTAATATAAAGATTTTATTGTATCAATGATATTCTAAAATGGTCCTTCATTGCCTGCTGACTGAATATTGCTATTGCTTCTTCTAGACCTCGTTTAAATGAAAGCACAGATAATTGATTATTTTTTGGGAGGTGATTCTTCGAATAAAATAAAATATTAGGACAAGATGAGGTTGCAAGTTGAGTATTTTCAGCAACCAATTCTCTCAAAGAGTCATACCCTTGACTAGGGTATGTTAATAGAACTTCCTCATTTTCAATATCGTCTGCATAAGGATTGATTCTCAAGGAAATTGATTTACCGGTTCCTTGATCTTTTGTTTCAATTATTGTTACCTGCATAAATGTGTATGCAATTCCTAGTGCATCAACAGCACACATTGCATAACCCGCTCCAATTCCCTCAACACTAACTTTGAAATCATTTGGAATCGGAGAAACAGGATATGCTCCAATTAATTGATTGTTTCCATCAAAAGTTAATCTATGGGCCTTATTGATTATGAAGTCTTCATAGTTTAGTTTTATAAATTCATCTCCGAATATTTTTTTAATAATCGTATAATCTGTACCTATCAAAATTTGTTGTAGAACTTTGAGATGTAAGTTGAAAAGATCATCAACCAATTCATTCATGATGATAACGTTTGATACTATTATTTTAACTTCAAATTGTAGACAAATCAATTTTGTAAATTTGATTTTAGTAATTTATCCAAAACAATTAAATTATAAATTCCTCTGAATTTATTTTTCTATGAGTGAAAGTCAGGATAAAAAGGAATTTCCTATAGAATCTCTATTATCTGCTCGTCAGCTTCTACAACCACAAATACATGATGAAGTTATATATTTCATTTCCAATTTATCTGGTATGTATAGTTTGTATAGTATGAAAAAGGATGGAAGTATTCCAATTCCACTATTACCGGAGGGTATGGCATTGCAAAATCCTCATCTAATTGCAGGTCAAAATTTTGATTTATTTCCTAAATTAGGAAAAATAATAGTGATGATTGATCACAATGGAGATGAATTATATCAACCCTGTTACATACCTTTGGAAGGAGGAATTCCAGAATTAATTTTTGGTGATAAATTTAAAGGAATGCAAGTGATGTATTTTTATGGTGATTGGACCAAGAATCGAATATATTTTGGTGTGGATAATAGGAAAGAACCTGGAATTGAGTTATTTTCTGTAAATTTGGAGAATAAAGAGTTCAAATCATTTGGCAAGACTCCATATGGAAAATTTTTAGCGGGTTTATCCGAGGATCATAGTAAATTACTTCATGCGGAAGGGTATGGACCTGCAGACGTTTGTGTTTCATACGTAGATCAAAATGTAGGAGAAGAAAAAGTAATTATTGGTACGCCAATAACGCAAAGAGAACCAGGTAAAACATATGTAAAAAATGGTATTAATGTATTATATTTCGTGGAGGATGATTCGGTTTTACTATTTGCCTCAATAATTGATAATGATTTAGGTTCTTTAAACTGGGTTTCCCTTGATAATACTGAAACCATAAATTCATTGGAAATACGAGGATTAAATCCAACTACAAAATCAGAAATTCAAGAATTTACTAAATTAGAAGGTAATCAATTTTCATTACAATATACTGTTAATGGCGAATCACATTATTATCTGACTGAATATAAGAATGAGAATGGAACAAGATATCTACAAGTCACAGATCATCTAATTGGTAATGAGGATGGTCCTCTTCACAATGGTGTAAAATTATCAATCAGTTATGATAAAGCTAAAGCCAAAAAAGCAGGAAAAGTTACAGAATTCATAACCTCCTATACTAAAGCTACTATGCCTTCACAATTGTTTGCAATTAATATTGATCCATCAAATAATGGTAAAATTATGTATACCCAAATATCGAATGAAAGAGTATTGGGAATCCCAGAAGGATATCTTTCGGAAGGTGAAGATTCAACCTATACAAGTTTTGACGGTTTAACAATTCCATCCAGATTATATCTCCCAGCTACAGGTTTAAATTTATCAGAGCCTTATCCACTGGTTCTTTGGATCCATGGAGGGCCTCAAGGTCAGGAAGTACCGGACTTCACCTGGTTTTCAATGCCACTGATTCAATATCTCACATTGAATGGATTTGCTGTTTCAGTTCCTAATGTGAGAGGAAGTTCTGGATATGGCACTGAATATATGGCTAAAGTAGAAAAAGACTGGGGCGGTGATGATATGGCTGATCATATTGCTGGATTGAAGGTATTAGAGCAGGATACAAGAATCGATTCCTCCAATAGATTTGTTGCAGGTAGATCCTATGGTGGTTTTATGACATTGTCACTTATATCAAGGCATCCTGAATTATGGCGTGGAGGTGTGGACATGTTTGGACCATACGATTTGATAGGATTTTACAATAGACTCCCGCCAAGTTGGCAAACATTCTTTGATTTAACCTTAGCAGATCCTAAAACTGAAGAAGGCAGAGCATTCATGAAGGAAAGATCCCCAAAAACATATTTTGATAACATCAGCGCATCTCTCTTGGTTATTCAAGGAGCTAATGATCCAAGGGTTACACTTGATGAGTCCAAAGAAGTTGTAGAATATATGAAATCAAAAGGTAAAGATGTTGAAATGTTGATTTTTGAAGATGAAGGCCATGACGTAATAAAATTCAAGAATAAGGTCATATGTTACTCTAGAATTGTTGACTTCTTCAAAGATAATATTTCCTAGACTCATATATTCTTAATTTTTGATTGAATACCAAATTGAGACCGATCATAATTTGTCTCTCCGTAAATCACCATTTGAGAAATCATCTTGCCAATTAGTGGTGTAAACTTGAATCCATGACCCGAAAAACCAGCACCGATTATTATATTTGGGTTATCTGGATGAAAATCAACAATAAAATTTTCATCAGAAGTCATTGTGTACAAACAAGATTGTAGATCAATCGGTTTAGATTCTATGTTTCTAAATCGTGTACTGACATAATTTGAAAGTTTTTCAGCTACCTGTTGATTTGGTTCTAAACTTTTATTTTCAACATCTTGAATGATTTCTGATTTATAATGGGGACCGATCTTAATGTAATTTTCTCTTTCAGCAATAGGAAAACCATAATAAGCTTCATCTCCCCAGTTAATAAAAATTGGGAACTTAGGTGGTGTAAAATTAACTTCATCCAATACTTTCCAATAGGCAATAGTCATTTTCCAAATGTCAACATCCAATTGAATTTTAGCTCCAATCAAGGCGAGTATTGAATTAATCCAAGCACCTGAAGTAATTATTAACTTGCTTGCAGTATATATTATTTGATTAGCAGTAATCTCAATTTTTGAATTCTCAGTATTAATCCTTTCAACTTTCGAATAATCAACTAATTGAGCATTGTAACCCCTTGCTAATTCTTGAAACATTGATACTGCTTGTGTTGCATTAATAATCCCGGCATCTGATTGATAAATTCCGGCATAATCCTCTGGTACTATTAAATTCGGGAATCGAATTCTAAGGTTTTCAGCATCTAGTTTTTCATAATTAATATCAAGTGATTTACAAGCTTCTTCCAATGAATTTAGATCTTTATTATCTTTATGTCCCATATCCAGCCCTCCGGTTTTTTTAATAATTTCTCTCATTGTTTCCCTTTCCAACTCATTCCAAAGATCATACGCATGAAGCATTAGATCTGCAAAGTGTTTTTCGGGGTATGCTCTTCTAATTATCCGAGATTCGCCGTGAGAAGAGCCCTTCGGATGTAAGAATTCAAATTGTTCAAGTAATAGTACCTTTTTACCAGATTTTGCTAAGTAATAAGTAGTTGCGCTCCCCATTGCTCCAGCACCTATTACAATTACATCAAAATGTTTCACAATTTAATAATCAGATGCCGGGATTATTAATCCAAGCACCTGAAGTAATTATTAACTTGCTTGCAGTATATATTATTTGATTAGCAGTAATCTCAATTTTTGAATTCTCAGTATTAATCCTTTCAACTTTCGAATAATCAACTAATTGAGCATTGTAACCCCTTGCTAATTCTTGAAACATTGATACTGCTTGTGTTGCATTAATAATCCCGGCATCTGATTGATAAATTCCGGCATAATCCTCTGGTACTATTAAATTCGGGAATCGAATTCTAAGGTTTTCAGCATCTAGTTTTTCATAATTAATATCAAGTGATTTACAAGCTTCTTCCAATGAATTTAGATCTTTATTATCTTTATGTCCCATATCCAGCCCTCCGGTTTTTTTAATAATTTCTCTCATTGTTTCCCTTTCCAACTCATTCCAAAGATCATACGCATGAAGCATTAGATCTGCAAAGTGTTTTTCGGGGTATGCTCTTCTAATTATCCGAGATTCGCCGTGAGAAGAGCCCTTCGGATGTAAGAATTCAAATTGTTCAAGTAATAGTACCTTTTTACCAGATTTTGCTAAGTAATAAGTAGTTGCGCTCCCCATTGCTCCAGC
>MDVR01000110.1 GCA_001940725.1 Candidatus Heimdallarchaeota archaeon LC_2
AATTAGTTAATATATCATAGAAACAAAAAGAACCCCATCTATCAATAATTTTACCATCTGGGTTGATATACAATATTGTTACTCCTTCAAATTCTACTGGTTTATTCGTGGGTTCAAACCCCCAAGCATTCCCTTTTTGTGTACCTGTGGCCTTATAACGAATCCATACTTCTGCATCAGTTGCGACAATATCTACTATTTGATAAATTAAGTCTGGAAAAACATTTCTAAAATACTTGATTTCATGAATCACCTGTGCGGGTCCAGATTTTGGAATAAATATCCAAGTCGGATCGTATTCAGGGTGTATTATTTCTTGAGCTATCTCAAAATTAGGTTCATTCCACATTTTTTCGTACCATAATTTACCAATTTGTATATTTCTCTTTTGCATAATGAAAATGAATACCATCGAGTTATAATCCTTATTAATTGTGTAATTATGGAAAGCATATGACTGAAAATATGCCACCAATGGACCATGAGGCTGAGTATATCGAGATACTTGGAGTAATTAGAGAACATGGAGGCGAAATGGATTACAAAACACTTAATGAAATTCTTTCTGAAAGGTTTGAAGGAGTCCGATTGCGCTTAAAAACCATGAAAGATAAAAAACTGGTTGATTTTGAAGGTATGGTGCCTGGTTTTAGTGCCATGATTACCCTTGGGGAAAATGCAGATACAATAAAATAGTTATTTAGTTATATTATAAAATTAATTTACACAAAGAATTAATAAACTATCAAAATTATAACCGCAACAATACATATTAAATATGTCTGTATGTCTAATAAATCTAATTATCTTATTTTTGTGAGAAAAATGACCGATAAAGTAAACAATAAAAAAATGAAATATGGTCTCTTAATGCCTCATGGTGGGCCGTCTCTTAACACTCCTCAAAAGGTTACTAAATATGCAATAATAGCAGAACAATCAGGATGGGATGCATTTTTCATTTGGGACAGTATTAGTGCCCTCGCAGTGGACCCTTGGGTAACCCTTGCATCTATTGCGATGAGCACTAAAAAAATAAAAATTGGGGCCATGGTAACACCAGTCGCCAGACGAAGACCTTGGAAACTAGCTAAAGAAGGTGTATCTTTAGATCAACTCTCTCATGGCAGACTAATTTTTGGAGCAGGACTTGGTGATGACCCTGTTTTTGGTCCCTATGGTGAAGATACCGATAAAAAAGTGAGAGCAAAAAAATTGGATGAAGGGTTAGATATTCTTAATCAATTATGGAGTGGTGAAGCTGTGAATTTCGATGGTAAATACTTCAATATTACTGATATTACTTATGACAGACCGGTACAAACTCCTCGCATTCCAATTTGGATTGGAGGTCTTTGGCCTAACAAACCACCTTTTAGAAGGGCAGCAAAATGGGATGGAATGATGCCTCACACTGTAAGATCTGTAAAAAGGGGAGAACGACTTGAAATTGAGGAAATAAAAGATATCATGAAATACATTGAAGAGCATAGAGAGGGATCCATGGATGATTTCGAGATGGTAATGTTAAGTTATCTACCAAAAAATGAAGAGGATGCAATTAGTCTTGTAAGTAAATATCATGATGTTGGAGTTACATGGTGGGTTGAAAGTGTACATGAATGGGGAGCTGAAAAAATAGAAGAAATAGAAGAAAGGATAAGAGAAGGTCCGCCGAGTTATTGATTAGTACAATACCCAATAAAATTAAATAATCATACCAAAACTGAATTAGATATTAGAACATATTTTCATATTTAGCTGAAAGATAATTATGGAAATGGGTTGTTGTTAACTCCTCTCCAGTTACATTTTTAATTAAATCCAATGGATCAAACATAGCTCCGACTGAATAAATGTTATCTACAAAATAGTTGTATACAGGTGAAAAATCACCATTTCGAACTGAATCTGCCCAACCAGGATTTTGAGATACCATGTGACCATGTAATTGTGATCCCATAATATCACCAAGGGCATAGCCTTGGAAGTATGCCCAGTATACATTATACCAATGTAAGTCTTGAAGTACTCCACGTGTGTCGTCAGGAACTTCCACACCTAAATATTGTTCATATTTGTCATTCCAAACTTGTGGTAAATCTTTCAGCTCAACCTTTCCTGCAAATAATTCACGTTCGATCTCAAACCTAATAATAATATGAAGACCATATGTCACTTCATCTGCCTTCATACGACTTATTCCAGGTTCTACACGATTAATGACCTGATAAAATTGATCAAGTCCGATATCCGAAAATTTACCTTTTGTAACCTCTTGAAAAGTTGGATAATAATATTCCCAGAATTCACGGGATTTACCAATTTTATTTTCAGTATATCTTGAATTACATTCACCAAGGCTTGGCCAATTGTAAGAATTAACAGGTAACCCATTCCATTCCTGATTCCGATTCCAACCATGGATTCCATGTCCTACTTCATGTGAGGCACTGAAAAGTACCTTTTCCCATTTCTCATATTTTACCGTGACTCGAATATCTTTAGGCCCGCATCCAATTGTCAAAGGATGTTCAACTTCCCCGATTACTGCATGTTCATCGCTTTTACTCTTATACTTGAAAAATTCAACAGTAGTCTCGGCTAATTTTTGTTTTTGTTCTTTGGAAATTTCTCTTACCAAAAAGGATTTATCAAGCGATTCACTCTTTTCTGACATATTTTTTACCATAGGAACTAAAAATTTCCTATTTTCCTCAAAAATAGAACTTATTTTCGAAACAGAAAATCCATAATCTCGAGTAGAAATCAGAGCATCATATGGATCATCCAATCCATATAGCTCTGCTAATTTTACCGCAACTTGATTATTTAAATCAAACAGCTTCTCCAGATCTGGAAGAACAAGTGAAAATTGATTCTTTGATTTTGCTCGTTTCCATATTTCGTTGGTTTTCTTGGATTGTCCCATTAATTTACTCATTAGATCTGGAGGAAGTTTCTGTCTGCGTAAGAATTCTCTATTTATTAGCTCAAGATTTCTTTTCTCAAAATCATTTAGAGTTTCATCTTTTAAATTACTTTGCAACAAATCTCCAAATTCTTTACTTCCCCACGTTTTTTGCTTGAGGTCGTTTAGAAATATTACTTGTTTGGTTCTGTGTTCTACACCATTGTAGGGGAGGGTTGTTTCAGAATCCCAGTTAAGAACTCCCTCCAAAGATCCAATCATTGCCAATTCTTTGAATTTACTCATGAGAGAATCATAAAACGCAGATGACATGATATTATTTGTATACACAAACCATTACTTATAGCTATTCTGATCTTCAGTCCTTTAAATACCTAACTGACAATTCATAACTAATACAATCCAAGGATTGTCAAATTGAACTTACTACCTTTGGAACTAAAGGTGTAAGAGGACTAGGTAAGCATCCACCTGTAGCTTCTTTCTATCAATGAAAGGAGACCGGAAAAGTTGGAAAAGTACCAAAACGTCATAATGGCTGTCCTACCCTGTCTTTGTTTTAGTATGAAAAATCAAAGGTACAGGAATGCTGGTACTCAGTCCACGGACTGAAAATGGTCTGCCAGTGGTTAAATATCACGGAAACACTGCCTTTGTTGACCCCTGTAGGGATAGAAGCAGAAGGACGCACCGTTTTTGATATAAGAACAGAACCTAATTGAATATGTTCTTTCAACTTGAAAGAAAGTATGATGGTGACATCAGATTTAGGGTTGCAGAACGTGATTTGTTATATACTGATCGAGTGTATATACAATAAAGATCATAGAGAACAATTCGTAGTAATTTTATATCTTCTCTCGAACGAGGAAGAAAAAAGTATCAATGGATTAAAAAAATTTAGATTATTTTTATTCTATTACGGAAAATTATTCAATAGATATTTAATAATCGAGACTGTATAATTATTGTGGCAGATAGACTAACAATATTTTTTGATCTTGATGGCACGCTATTTTCATACAATGAAGGCCATACTGCCGGATTACAAGGAGCATTCACATATTGGTCGGAATTGACTGGTGACAGCTACAACGCTTTTATTAACAAATATCAGAAAAGCCGAAAAACTGTAAAACGATTTCTTGCTGGTACAGTGGGTAGTCATTCGAGGGCATTATATTTTCAAGGAATGGTTGAAGAAAATTTCAAAACATCACTACCTTATCATATTGCTGAATTAACCCAACTGTACTGGCAATCGTTTATTGATAACATTACTCCATTTCCAGGTGTAGAGGAAACTCTTACAAAGCTCAAAGAACAAGGTTATCAATTAGCAATCATTACTAATATGTCCTCAGAAATCCAATTCAGAAAATTACACAAATTAAATCTAGATAATTATTTTGAAGCTGTAATTACTTCAGAAGAAGTTGGACAAGAAAAGCCTCATCCACATATCTATCTTCATGCAGTTGATAGATTGAATGTGAAATTGTCTAATTGTGTTATGGTTGGAGATGATTTTAACAATGATATAGAGGTGGCTGAATTCATAGGTATGAAAGGAATATTGATTGCAATTGAGGATGATCATCTTGAAATTGAATCTCAAAAAATTACTGATTTCTCACAATTATTTGAGATCACTAACAAATTGAAAAAAGAGCCACTTGAAGGAGTTATTAAGTACAAATTGTCGCATAGAAATTCAAACATGAATATAGATGAAAATGAATTTAATTTGCTAATAGAACTTCGTGATGAATTGTGGAGGCTTCATTTAATTGGTGTTTATCCCCATGACCATTATTTGACTCCCGATGTTGGTTTCGGGAATGTGAGTGAAAGGTATACCAAAAATGGTCAATTTATTATATCAGGATCACAAACTGGGGATCTTGAAAAAACTTCAGTGGAACAATATGCATTAGTAATGGACTATAACATTGAAGAAAATAGCCTGATTTCTAAAGGTCTAGTTGAAGCATCCTCTGAAAGTCTCACTCATGCGGCAATTTACTCTTTTGCACCTGAGGTCGCATGTGTTATTCATGTCCATAACAAAGATATGTGGGAAAATTATAAGAAATTGGCAATGTCAACAACCCCTGAGAATGTTCAATATGGGACTCCAGAGATGGCAAAGGCAATTCAAGAAGTGTATCTACAAAAACCAGTATTGGAAAGTCCGATATGCATGTTGGGGCACATCGAGGGATTACTAACATGGGGAAAAACAAAGAAAGAAGCTTTACAATTGTATCAAAATGCTATAATGGAATTAGAAAAGATTGAACTCCAGCCTATCAATGATCCAGAAAGGATCTTGTGATTGTTAGATTGAACTTATACATTATTGTTTTCTGTTTATATAAATTGCAATAATTGGAATAATTGCTAAACCCAAAAAATAAAAATTTGTACTATCTTCAGTTAATAAATTTGGACCTAAATGATCTAGGTCTACATCAGTTGCAAGGGATAAATAACCCTTTGCAGATGCACTCGAAGTTGCAAATTCAATTAGATCCTCACTGCTTGCATAATCCACAACCATTACTATCTTTCCAACATCAAGAAACTGGTCAAGATATCCTTCAATTTCGATTGTCTCGTCAACATCCCTTTTTTCATTTGTAGCTATTACATATACCTCCTCTCTTGCTATACCATCAACTATTTGCAAATACCTATCATTAACAATTGTCTCACCATTTTGGGGAATTATCATGAATTCTGAGACTTGTGCTCGAGTGAAATTGGAAATTCCTTCAACAAAATCAATCATCAATGTGTCCGAATTAGTCACTGTATTCTCATAGAACTCGTAAGCATCTATAATATCTAGGTATATTCCATCGAATCCAATATCAAGAATTTTTTGGAGATATACTTTAATTATCTCCTGCCATTCAGCAATCCAATATTTTACTTTGTAATTACCAGGCCAAGCAGGATTCGACTCATCCAACCACTCAGGTGAAGATTCTAGCCAATTTGGATCCCAATAAAATCGATAATCCTCTGCTTCTCCAATGCTAATGTAACTTAGAATCTTTCTACCTTCCTTTCCTGTTCGTATTGTTTCAATTTCTGTTGATGTAAATTGTTCATCATCAGTTCCGTCTTTTGAATAATCCAAGACCAATATATCATAATCCGATAGTCTAAGGTCATCTAAATCATAATTTTGGAGTTGATAACCCCAAGAGGAAAAATTACTACTCGCGATACTGCTTGTGGTCGATACAAACAATAAAAATAGAATTACAAATTGTTTTATCTTTTTCATTAAAACTATCGTAAATTTATAACTTATAATAATCTCTTCTTTATAATTAAATTCTATAAACAATTCTTTTTATTATCCTTTGGATTCTTTTCTCAAATGAGTTTCCAGAATCTTTCTCGTTACCCATTGAAATTGATATTACAAGTTAACTATATTTGTAGGTAGTAGCTAATTAGCTACTACGGAATTTAGTAAAAAATCCTTTTAAATTAGAGTAATAAATATTAATTGTCAAAAAATAAATAGTGAGAAATATGGTTGAATATTTAGCAGGTTTTGTTGGTACTGTCGTAATGACAATGATGATACTCTTTGGAGATAGAATGGGTCTAATGCCCCCACAATCACAATATCGATTAATAGTAGACGGTATGGGAGGAAAAATGAATGAGATGATGGGGGTTCCCAAAGAAATGGCATGGGCTGTTCACTTCGGTATTGGAACTATTCTACATCCAGTTTTAATTGACATATTGGATCTCAGTTTTGCATCAGAAATCGTCTACGCACTTGTATTTGCAGGAGTAATGATTATGATGCTTAGTTTCATGGGTGCTCCAAGTGAATGGAAGTCTAAGATGAGTATGGGAATCATAATGGCTCATCTCGCATATGTGATCATTTTTGAGTTATTAATTTAGGTTTATTCCTGAAAAACAATTGTTAATCTATTGTAATTAAAAATACTAAAGACATATTATTAACTTATTCAAAGGCAGGTCCTTTAATCAATACCTTTCCATTTAGTTTACCGCTGAGAGAGGTTTTTAATGCATTATTAATATCTGAAAGTGCGTGAATACTGTGTATTGGAACCGTTATATCTCCATTAAATATAGCAGAATTTGTAATTGAAGTTAATTCTTCAAATTCTTTTTGATCAACAGTTTGAGTCCATCGATGATACCAAAACCCAACTAGTTTAATTTGCTTGAATATTACTTGGCTCGCTCCAATTTCACATTTTTTCATACTCATAGCTCCGTAGTTAACAACAGTTCCATAATCTGAAACACACTGACTAATTCGATGGGTTGCATCTCCAGCTACTGCATCTAGACCTAATTTTATTTTTGCATTCTCAGTCTCTTTTACTACTCTTTTTACTAGATCAGGTCCATCGAGTAAAACAATATCCCCTCCCAAATTTTTAACTTCTTCCAAAACCTCTTCCCTCCTGACTATATTGATTGTCTTCAAACCCAATAGTTTTGCAAAGCCAATTACACAGCTTCCGACTGCTGAATTAGCAGCATTTTGAATTATCCAATCTCCTTTCTCTAATTTTTCATATTTTGTTAACATATAGTATGCTGATGGAGGGTTAATGGAGGCCATCGCAATTTGTTGGATACTGGCTTTGTTATCTAAAGGGACTTGAATAGTTTTGGATGATTCGATTATGATTTCTTCGCCCCAGGTAGAAACTCCTGCATAAAATGGAATAACAACTCTGTCTCCTATTTGTAAATTTGTAACATTAGATCCTCTTTCAATTATTTTCCCAACTCCTTCACTGCCTGGTATTGCAGGAAAAGAAGGTTTAATCCGGTAAGCTCCCATAATCATAAATAGATCTGCTGGATTGATTGAACTAAGTTCCAAGCTAATTCTTACTTCTTCATCATTTAACTCTCTTGAGTCTACTTCAACGATTTCAACTACTTCAAATGGTTTACCAAAGGAACTGTATTGGGCAATTTTCATATTTCTTATCGATCCTTCAATTTGTAAATTTATTAGTTTCCTACTAATTCACGTTCTATTACACTATTCTTCAATCATGGGAAAATCTGCCATGATGGCTGAAAGCATAAATTATTTGCCTTTCAACCTGGGTGACGGATAAGTGGACGTCAAACCGGTTTGATTATTATGGAGGTGAAAGTCTTTAATTATTCATGTGGAGCTGATCACTTATCACTTCAATATGTTTTTCCACCCCAAATTAAACATTCAAGTAGGTGAAGTCGATAAACATTATCATATCATAATTATAGTATTTATATTACTGAAATCAGAGCTAATTTATTACTGAAATTATTACAGAATTATAAACTAAGGTCAATGGCCGATTTTGATAATTATTTTATCTTCTGCTAATTACAGTCATTCAATTTTAATATTTTTTTCGTTTTAGAAAACCATAGTAATAATTACTATTTAATATATAAAAAATAGTAGCTCAGAGTTTGGGTAATTTATTACACATATAATTTCATAAATGTAAAGGATTTATTATATGAATGAACAGAACCCGCATGTGAGAAGATCAGTTTCTTTTTTTCTTATTGTTTTATTTGTTATATCTTTATTTTCATTTTTCTCTATTGGTCAATCACAAACAGAAATTACTGAAGATACACAGCCTATAGCTTTTTTTATGATGGAGGAAGATGATGATTTTCCAGGTGTTCATCCACTTGGAATTAAGGAAGATTCCAACGGAAATATTCACAGTTGGATGTATTATATTGAACCTGAGAGGCCAGACAGATCAGATCAATTTTTTGTTATTTTTTATTCTGTGATTAAACCTTCAGGAGAGTCATTATTCTACGAAGTGGATAGACAACCATTTTCTGTAACTAGATTATCAATATTTTATAAGCAGGATTTCTATGAGTTTGCAGATGGAACTGTTACCTCTGTTTTCCTTAAAACAACGGATTTTGGTACATCAATTAAACGAATAAGATATGATCAAACCCAAGGATATTCAATAGATTCAATAAGTAGTCCCCAAGAGTTTGACTTTACTGGACATATAATGGGGCCCATTAAAGTAAATAATACGGTTGAATATTTCTTTCCGGCTAAAAATACTACGAGTGGGCAAAATATATTAACTCGATTTAGTTTTAATAATATTAACTCAGATCCAGTGGTAGCTTCTTCTACATTTCCAACTTTAACTGTTAATAATGAGACAAAAATTGTGCGTGAGGTTTTTGATGTTGCCTATGCAAATAACAGTAGATATTGGCTAAGTTCAGTAAATGCACAAGGGGGAAATCATTCATTAATCCTTGTAAATGATTTCATGAATGGCACATACAGTACTGAGGGTTTTGTAGATAAATTAAATGTAGCTCCTATTACGGAAATAGAGTTATTCAGACAAATTCGAGCTGATATATTTCTACCACAACTAGTTTCTACTACATCTGGGAAACTTTATACATTTCTTTCAAGTTTCGAAGGGGAATTCAACTATTTAGCTCAGTGGAAAAATGGTACCGCAACTAGAATTCTTGAGGATCTTGAGGTTGATCCCTTCTTTTTACATTTCCTTGTGCATTTGGGTTCTTATGGTGATGTCATAAAATCTAGTAGTCTCAGCATTCAATTTGCCTCACTTTCATTTGCTTTGACATTAGATATTATGAAATATAACACTTCTTCTGGAGAAATCCATACATCACGATTTCAAAATCAGCAATATAATTCTGCATTTTTTGTTTTTGCCTCAGATGATAGTTCAGAAAATGATATCGGACTTGTATCATCAATTAGTATGCCTGAAAACTTAAAAGACCAATATAGGGTCCTCAATGGAACAATTGGTTCGCTCTATGTAATTAGAGATTCCGAACTTCCAATCGTTACTCCAAATTTTATTAACATACTATTCAAGGAGCCAGAAACAGATAATAGTGAAAGAAATTTATTAGTTTTAATTATAATGATGGGAAGTCTCGTCTTTTTAACTGCGTTAGGATTTGGGTATTTACATACAAGAAATAAACAATTTAAGTTCCCAGTTGAATTCAACATCAAGCGAGAACAAAGGAAATTTACAATCTTAGAGCGTTTTACATCAAAAATAACAAATTTCTCAAGAAGTAAATTTATATACTTTTCAGCTAATAAATCACGAATTATCACCTCAACTGCAGTAATGACTATACCTGCAATAATTTTGCTTAGTTTATTTACTGGCCTTCTAAGTCATCAAGAATCGCTACTCGTGACTTATGAAAATCAAAACTCTTTGAATGATCAAGAAGATTTCATTTATCAAAGTGGGGATTTTATTTGGGGTGATTTATGGTATAAAGATGAATTTACATCATTCAATCTTCCAGAAGTCGAATTTGCTATACCCTCTCAACTCTCCTATCAAGCGTTCATTAAATATGGTCTGGATGATATGGCTTACGAAATGTCTGGATTCACATTTTTTTCATTATTTGAAAAACGGCAGGTTTCATTTATAGATGCTGGTCAGAATGTAACAATGAACTACCCGTGGAATCATCAATTAGCAATACTAGATGATAATTGGCAAGAATACTTGGGTAATCAATTGTTAAGAGGTAGGCTTCCAGTTGCTCCAAATGAAATTTTGGTCCAAGAATCTTGGTATGAACCCAGAGATGTGGCATCCCCAAACGTTCCATTTGGTGTGGTGTATGACCTAAATTCCAAATTTGAGGTACAAGCAAGTGAGCTTGATATCTTTTTCAACGTAACCACTCCGGGACAAGCTCAAAATATGACCGTAGTTGGTGTTACAAAAAAAGTGGAAAATCAATCGTTTAATGAAATTAAATTTTGGGCTGAAAAACTGAATACAACTCTTTTTGGATTAAGGTTTTTAGATTCAATTCCATTCTATTCATTCCCAGAATTAATAACAGAATTCCTTGATGATTTTTCTCGATTGAGTTTAAGGCCATTAAATTATATTAACGTTAGATATGATGTCTTTGATTTGGATCGGGAAAGGATTCCAAGTATTATTGAAAGTTTTGAGAAATTAGCAACCCAAACAATTACTCAAACCGGCTTTTCATGGGTTGGACGGATAGATAATGAAAGGATAGTGATTTTCTTGGAAAATTACTTTGACGCAAGCAGAGATATTCAAGTGGAAGGTGTAGTATTGGCTATACCTGCTTTATTACTCATCTTGATGCTAACTTATGATGGATTAAATATCGGTAAAACATCAATTCAGCAGGAAATATTGCGATTTCGGAAAGAAGGGATGAGAACAGAAAATATTTTTTCAATATTTGTGTTTGAAAGGCTTGTCACGACCACTATAGCGACTATTCTTAGTTTATTGGTTGTCAACCAGTCAACCGGATTTTTATTATCTTTAACTGGATTCTTTAATTTTGATAATAATAATACACCTCCAGTTACTGATAAACATAAATTTATTATTTTCATGAGTGTATTCTTCGTATTATTTGTTGTTGGTATAATTCGCTCAATTCAATATTTTATTAAACAAGGGGATTGGAAGTACAGTCAAGATCTTAAGGGAATTAAAGGAGATCTTATCATTATTACTATAGGGGGTCTATTAGCTTTTGGAAGTAATTACCTTTCAGGATATTTCCAAGATCAGGCTAATTTAAGTGATGGAAGTAGTAATATTGACCCTGGGACTCAGTTGATAATATTGAACTTGAGATTAATTGCTTTGTTAATTGCATCATTTGGTGGTTTAATCGTACTATCCAAAATAATGCATAGATTCTTCATTGTTATCGGAAAATTTGGTTGGAAGATTTCTAGATCGAGAAGAGGGTTAGTATTTAATGGCATCAGAACAAACACTGGATTATATGGAAGAGCGTTATTGATATTAATATTAGCACTTTTCCTAATTGTACCTATGATTGTGGTGCCCTCAACGCTCAATTTAAAATATGAAAATGAAGCTTATAATGACCTTGGAACTGATATTAGGGTAGAAAATTGGCATTTAGTCGCTGATGAAACTAAAAATGACATCCTCAATCATAATGATATCGAGCATACTTCTATGTATTTCTTTGAACCAGTCACCTTCATTGCAAATATTGAGATTCGAGTTTTTGCCTTAGATATAGATAGTTATCTAGAAACGATAGTTGTCCCTGAATTTTACAGAGAGGACTATCTAGAAAATATCGAATTATTATCTAAGTTACAGACAGGTCAAATATTAACTAATGAGGAATTTATCGAGCGGAATACACTTACAATAGGTCAGTCTATTCCTTTCACTTTTGAAAATAATAATGAGGAATACCAATTAGAAGTTGTAAATTCCTATACTAAATTACCGGTGTTAGGTTATGAATTATCAGTGCTAGATGCTGTAGATGCAACACCATTACAGATGGTCATGACTCTTGAAACTCTTGCTGAAATTCAAGAAGGTTTCTTATTAAATTCAACACAAACCAGTGCAGAAATTGCAGATGAGCTTAATAATCGGAACTTAATGATTCGTGCATCTTCAATCTATAAAGTTGAAGATATTGTGAATGTAATTAGACAAGGTGGAACTCAAATTGCATATATTAATCAACTCATAAGAGAAAGACGTCATCCATTCTTTCGAACATTTGAATTCATTACTCATATAAGCCTAATTATTGCAGCTGTTGCACCTCTTCTCTCAGCTATGATTCTTGCGCGAGTGTTATTTGAAAGAAGAAAAGATGAGTTAGAAGTCTACTTAAGGGCAGGGCAAAGTAAAAACATGTACACGTTTCAATTAAGTATTGAATATCTGATTACTGTAATAATTCCAAGTATAGTTGGAATCCCACTGGGTTTAATTTGGGCATACAATAATGGAGCTGAGTTTTTCGGTGAAGTTTCAAAAGATCTTGTTTGGGATTACCAAATTAATTTTCTTTTCAGCTGGATGGTCGTTTCCTGGGTGTTATCAATGATAATATGGATATGGCAAATAAGATTCTCAATTGACAGGCATTTGAAGGAGGTTCGTCTGTAATGGCTATTTCAAATGAAGATTACTCAGTTGCAGTAGAAAATGTAATCAAAATATTTAGACACAGGCTTGATAATACTAAGATTTCTGCATTACGAGGTTGCGATCTATTTGTAAAGCATGGAGAAATAGTCTCAATTATAGGTCCGAGTGGTGCAGGTAAATCTACACTACTTAATGTCATAGCAGGAATTGAGAAACCATCAAGTGGTCAAATTTTTATTGGTAATATAGAAATACAAGATTGGACTGATATGAGACGTCGAGAATTCCGACGACGATACCTAAGTATTTTCTCACAACATCCTCGAGAAAATTTCGACCCTCGAATGAAGGTGCATGAGGCTTTACGGTGGGAACTGATAAATGCCCAATGGCATTCAAGTTTGATAGAAAACCGAATTGAGGAAATTTTGAATAAACTTGAGATTATCAATCTAAAAAATACTCCATGTGGAATGTTATCTGCCGGCGAAGCGATGAGAGTTTCTTTAGCCAAAGCAGTAGTCAAAAAACCATTTGTAATTCTTGCTGATGAACCAACAGGTCAACTTGATACAGAAAATATGCAACTATTATACAAATTAGTAAAAGAAATTGTTAAGGATGGAACCGCATTTATTGTTGCAACACATGATGTAAGATTTCAAACTGTTTCAGATAGATCCTTATTGATTTTAGATGGTAGGTTAGCTGGAGAGGAAGATTTTGAAACCTTGTTTGATGTGAAAGAACATAAACCAAAGGACGAGAAGGAATCAACAATTAGTAAGAAACTCATATTAGATTCTACAGATAGTTTAAGAATTCCCCCCCAAATAAAGAAAAGATTGAATGTCAGTAGATTTCTAAATATTAGACATGAACCTCAAAATGATTTTGTAACAATTTCAAAGCATGAAAGCGATCCCGGTATTCCAGAGGAGGAAGTTATTGAGGATAAGGAAATTGAGATTATGAATTTTACAAGAGAAAGAATATTAGATCATTCAATCATTGAAGTTAATGATATAACAAAGTTCTATGGCAGTGGGAACAATAAGAATGTCATCCTTGAAAATTTCGATCTTTCAATAAAACAAGGAGAATTTTGTGTATTGTTAGGGCCATCGGGAATCGGTAAAACGACACTTATGAACATCATTGTTGGAATTGAGAAAGCAAATGATGGAGAAATTATAATTAGTAAAATTGAGAGAGAAGATCACAGTAAAATAACTAAATTAGATAATCGCTTCAAAGAGATTTCCTATTTAACTCAAAACTATATTCTTCATCCATATATTTCTGTGGAAGAAAATATCCTATTACCAAGATTATTGAATGGGCACAGTAAATCTCGTAAAACATTCAAAAAAATTAGGGAAGTTTTACAGCATTTTGAGATGGAGATGTATAAAAATGTCTTTCCTACCGAACTTTCTGGTGGGCAACAACAGAGAATAGCATTAGCTGCGGCTCTTTTCAAAAACACAGAAATTATCCTTGCAGATGAACCAACCGCAAATTTAGACAGCAGATTAGCAAAACTAGTTATGAACACATTAACGGATTATGCAGAAAGTGGACGTACATTAGTAGTTGCAACTCATGATCTTACTCAAATCCGACCTGGATATAGAGTAATAAAAATTCTTGATAAACAAATAATTGAGGATGTGATCGCAGATGAAGCATATTGTGAAAAATTAAAAGATCAATTCTCCCTCATTAAGGCTAATCAATAATTGTAATTTCTTTCTTCATCTTTTTCTATTTCAACACCAATCCCTAAAACCAAACGATTAACAAAATTGAAATATCCAATTATCAAGTTAATATCCAAAACAGCCCGATCATCAAATCCTACCCTAATTAAATTCCTGTAATCTTCTTCAACGACTTCACTTGGTGATTTCGTTAGTTTACTACAATACTTTACTAACATTTTATCCTTGAGATTCAACCCCTGGCCTCCAATTAATTCTTCGATTGATGGTGCCTCTTTCCAATTAGATTTTAATGCCTCGTAGTGATGTAGAATACAGTAACTACATTTGTTGAAATATGATACCACTGCACCAATTAATTCACGTTGAATTCTTGATAATGGAGATTTATCATACATTATGACCATATAGAGGTCTAAGTGTGCCATCATTGCTTTTGGGTGAAGACTTTGTGAATGATGAACATGAGCGATTGCCCCACGGGATCCACTAATTCGTTTGTAGGCTCTTTGTAATACTTTATCCTGGGCTTCTGTGGGGTCTATTATTTTGATAAATGCTTTTCTACTCATAAATTAAGATTAGAGCTAGTATTAATCAATTTATGCTTGGGAAATTATTTCACAAAAACTCCTATTCATATTTTAAAGGATAATTAGGTCTAGTAATACTTACTTTCAATTATGGACTTTCTATATACAAACGTTACAATTTATAATAATAGTGATAATGATGTAATCTTAATGCAGCTCTTGGGATTTCCAACGAAATTAGTAATATTCTTCTTAATATTACCAAATATCTATTTCAATCTACCTTCACTTCGCCAATTATAGGAAATTCATAAATTAATAACTCATTCAACTTATACCAGAAATACGTGTTCTGGCTTACCTCTTAAGATGATCATATAATAGTTATAATTAATTCTTAGCTTGCAAAATAATAGTTACTTCGGAAGAAGGTTTCAACTGTACTTTTAATGATTCCAAGTAATTCCTCCTCTTCTCCTGTTATTATATCATCATACTGAGCCAAACTAATTGCATCATCTTCAATTTTTTTTAAAAGAAACAACATTTTTTGTTTTTCGTTTTCGGTTAATTTCTTGTCTTCCCAGGCTTGTTTTGAGTATTCTAAGAGATTTATCACATTTAGATCCGTGGCTTTAATAATACGTCCCTCATCAAATGTAATTTCTCTATCTTCATTGGCTTTCTTAAAAAGCCTTACGAGAAGGGTCCATCCCTTTTCTTTGACCAAATTTACTTTCATAGTCAAAACTCACTACCAAATTGTTAGTTTCTAATTTATTGTAAGCTTCCTTTATAGATAAATATTTTCAATCGAGGATGACGCTAATATACGGATAGATATACTAGAATTAGTGTTAATTTCAAATGAAAAATTAATTATTTTTTTTTAGAATTAGTGCCTTACAACTCAATTTCTACAATAATTATTTGATATACAAATTCGTTTTATATTTGTGAATGAAAAATTAGGCTTTAAGGTGTTGATCACAGGTGGATCAAGTGGTGTAGGTGAACATTTAGCTCTACGGTTGGCTCAAAATAGCAATAATCAAATATACATAACTGGAAGAAATATTGAGAGATTAAATGACGTAGTAATGAAAATATCTGATCTCGGTGCTCGTGGTTATTTTCAAACTGCTGATGTTGCCTCATCACATGAAGCAGAAGAGGTGGTTGAAGATGCAATTAAACAAATGGGTGGATTGGATATATTTATTGCCAATTCGGGTGTTGGTAGATTTAAATTACTTGAAGAAATGACTGATGAGGATATTGATGAACAGTTCAATACGAATGTGAAAGGTGTTTACAATTTTCTGCGTCCAATTGTTGTACATATGAAATCCCAAGACCATGGTCAAATTATTGTTACATCTTCAAATCTAGGAATTAATTTTATTGCAAAAGGAAGTGTTTATTGTGCAACCAAATTTGCAGTTCAAGCCATTGTTGGTTCCTTGAGAGAAGAATTGAAGGGGACTTCTATAAAGGCAGCCACGGTTAACCCAGGTGCAATTGACACTCCATGGTTTGTTGATTATGGAGAGGAGATAATCAAAAACAGATTAGATGTAGAGGAGGTTGTGGATGCTTTCATGTTTATTATTAATCAAGGAGACCGAAGTAATATTGATATGATACACCTAGTACCCACTTACAGATTATCAGAAGCATGAATTTTGGGAAATTATTTTATTTAAATAATTTTTTTTGCAATAAATCATTTTTTAACAAGAATATTGGTGAAACCTTGTTGAATGATTAAATCAGCTTTAACTTTGCAACCCTTTATATATAAAATCGACCATATATCTAGTATGTGATGTCTATGAGCTTCATGAATTTACTATGGTTCAAATCCAGCAAAAAGAAGGCAGCTGAAATTGGCCAATATTCTTTAGGGAGACCTTTTTGTAAGAAAGGCAAACTCACAAAAAATATCAAAATTGGAATATTCCACTTAACTGAACAAGGCCCAATGGTTATGTATAAAGATTTTGAGGAACTGAAGGGTATTACATTAACCCAGGTGCAATTGACACTCCATGGTTTGTTGATTATGGAGAGGAGATAATCAAAAACAGATTAGATGTAGAGGAGGTTGTGGATGCTTTCATGTTTATTATTAATCAAGGAGACCGAAGTAATATTGATATGATACACCTAGTACCCACTTACAGATTATCAGAAGCATGAATTTTGGGAAATTATTTTATTTAAATAATTTTTTTTGCAATAAATCATTTTTTAACAAGAATATTGGTGAAACCTTGTTGAATGATTAAATCAGCTTTAACTTTGCAACCCTTTATATATAAAATCGACCATATATCTAGTATGTGATGTCTATGAGCTTCATGAATTTACTATGGTTCAAATCCAGCAAAAAGAAGGCAGCTGAAATTGGCCAATATTCTTTAGGGAGACCTTTTTGTAAGAAAGGCAAACTCACAAAAAATATCAAAATTGGAATATTCCACTTAACTGAACAAGGCCCAATGGTTATGTATAAAGATTTTGAGGAACTGAAGGGTATTACATTAACCAATGTGGAATTATCAAAGAAAATTGATACCCTAGCTGTTAACTTAATCGCAGCTACTGCATCCGGACATGCCTATGTTGAGGGATGTTTTGATTTTAAATTAGAGACTGTAAATAAGTATAGATTATTGGTAATTGCTATTTCTATGCCAAATTTTGCATCTCAGGATCCAAGATTGAAAAATGGGTATTATCAAATTGTTCTGTTTATACCGAAAGAAATCTCAATGAATTTACCATCTATATCAAAAATGGAAGATCAACTATATCTGATAGTTCGAAAAGAAATTAATGAACCTTCTGATTTTACTAATTCTAAGATTCAAAAACTGAAAAACTCCTTAATAACGCAATTAGATTCATTTCTAATTAAAAATTAAAAATTAAAATTTACTATTCACTTAGTTCTTCTTCATTTATACCAGGGATCATAAAATCATTAATTAGGTTATATAGCTCATTCACTAAATTATCAACTTCTTCGGATTCAGTTGAAAATTGAAGTGAATCAGTTAATATTCTGTCTCGTAAAATTATTATATCATGTAATTGATCATCAGAAATATAATCATCCTGAGTTGCGTAATTTACTGAATTTTGGAATTGTTCTATATCCTTTCTAAGTGTGTTAAGAAAATCTTCCTCATTCTGGGTAACTTTCCCATCTTCCTTTGCCATTTGTGTGAGATTTTTCAATATCTGACTCAATTCTAATTTCATTCTAAAAAACTTATTTTACAACTTTTTATGAACCTAGTGAGTAGAATTCGTTTCAAGGTTTTGAAACTGAAATTACCTTCCTATTTCGAATGTGTGTATAAACAAACAAATAGTATTTTTATTAGTCAAGTGATTGTTATGTTATCAATGGGCAGCTCAAACATCAACTATAGAAATTTTTGATTTAGATGATGGAACTCGTGAGAAATTGATAATTGACTCAGAAGTGATGCAAACCTTATTGGAAAATCATATAACTACAAGTGGAGAGTCAACAGAGACATTATCAGAATCAATTAATCTTCCCTTTTTATCATTATTTAGCGCGTTAATTTTTCTTTTGACAATCATATCTATTCGTAAGAAAAATTAGAAAAGTCTTCAAATTGTTAAGAATCAATAATGTTAAAGCAACTATAAGTTCCGTCGGGGAAATGTATAATAAATAGTACAAGATACAAAACATAGCTTAAAACCATATAGAGTTGATTTACTAATTTGACTATTCGTTATTCCATTAATTACCTTCAAAGTCATTCTGGAGGTGCATTCAGATTTTTCAATTTTCGAAGAAAACAAAAGAAAGATAAATGCAAAAAATGCATGATCAATGAAGCAGTAATTGAAATGACGAATACAGATAATCCGAATAACAATATCAAGCTGTGTATGATCTGTTACAATGATTTTACTGCTGAGCAGCTTCTTAGAGGGAGAGCCGCTTCAAATTAACTGACCACAAATAATGTTTAATGAATTTAAACCACTACTTGTCGAAATAGGGTTAATAATTGATAAATTCAATTAAATAGCTGAAGTCCAAACTGAACAAAATTCTAAAAAATCAAGATTTCTAAGCTGGATTAAGAATTTATGAACTTAATTGTTTTGCGGATAGCTCCCGCTATACGCAAGACGTAGTTTTAATTTGATATTTTTATGGTTTGAATGGATTTAGTAATATCCGTTGCATTTGCAACATGATCTTGCATAGTTCCTTGGAGATATTCCTCATACCCAAGAAGATCCAAATACCCGTGCCCTGATAAATTAAATAATATTGTTTTATCAGTACCTTTAGGTATTTTTCGAGCTTGCTTAATTGTTTCCACAATAGCGTGACTACTTTCAGGTGCAGGAATGATACCTTCAGTTTGAATGAATATTTTTGCTGCATCAAATACCTCCACCTGAGGATAGGCTTTGGCTATAACTAAATTTTGTTCAAGAAGCGCAGTTAATGTAGGAGCTAGGCCATGATATCTTAATCCTCCTGCATGCACTGGTGGGGGAATAAAATCAGAGCCAATGGAGTACATTCTAAGTAGAGGTGTCATCTGGCCTGAATCTCCAAAATCATATCCAATCTGGCCTTTAGTCATTTTAGGGGCAGCCTCTGATTCAACAGCAATGATCTCAGTATCATATTTTTTCTCAATTTTATCTTTAATAAATGGATAAGCGAGACCCGCAAGGTTTGATCCTCCTCCAACACATCCAATTATAATGTCTGGATAGTTGTCTATTGCATTCATTTGGATTTTTGCTTCTTGTCCAATAATTGTTTGATGAATAAGAACATGATTTAATACACTCCCCAAGGAATACTTGGATCCTGTTTTCATAGTTTGTTCTATTGCCTCACCAATTGCAATGCCTAAGCTTCCTGGATGATTTGGATTTTGATCTAATAATTTGTTTCCAAACTCTGTTAATCTTGATGGGGAAGGGTGAACAATAGTCTTATCATTAAACAACTTCATGAGCGTTTTTCTGTAGGGTTTAGTGTCATAACTTACTCTAACCATGAAAATTTCAAGTTCCATGTCAAAAAACGAGGTTGCATAAGATAATGCAGTTCCCCATTGACCGGCACCAGTCTCGGTAACCAATTTTTCAACTCCTTCTTTATGATTATAATATGCCTGCGGTATTGCGGTATTGGTCTTATGTGATCCCGCTGGACTCACACCTTCATATTTGTAATATATTTTTGCTCCAGTATCAAGGAAATCTTCTAGTCTTTTAGCTCGATAAATAGGCGTTGGTCTAATTTGACTATATATTTCTCGCACTGGTTCAGGAATAGTTATGTACCTTTCCTGTGTTACCTCTTGCTTAATTAATTCCATTGGGAATAGGGGTGCAAGGTCTTCTGGTCCTATAGGTTCCATTGTTGCGGGATGTAACGGTGGACTTAATGGGATTTTTAGATCTGCAGCTATATTATAATAGCTCCTTGGCATCTCTTCGATTGATAATCTCAATATCTCTTTATGTGTCATGATTTAATCACCAAATAAAAATTTTGAAGTTAAAGTTTAACTTCAAATATTCACAAATTCAATGAATTAGAATTGAACTTGCCAGTTAACAAACCACCAAGAAAATAAAATTGATTCAGTGGAATTAACCGTGTTAGAACTAGAAATGTATGAATTGGAATAAATAATTTTTATACGTTCACGCAAAATAAAATTTAGATTATTTAATTTCTTACTTTTAAAAGATCGCAATATTAGTTGGTAAATACCAACTGGTTGTCCCATTCCAAGTTATCCTGAGCTCCAACTATAGTCTGAGTTTCAACAGTTATAAACAATGTGAATAGAAAATTACATTGGTCAAAATTACAATTACTTACTTTCCAATTTTGTATGAATCAAAATAGCATAAAAGGTGGATAAATTTTCTTTATTGTTATTTTGTAATATCCCATATTCTCAGATAATTAAATGGAATCAATTAAAAGTAAGTTAATTTTTAAATCAATAGATCAAATGAAATCAGTAAAATATCCTCTCTTTTCGCTTTTTTTCTTAATCTTATTAATTCCACAAAATGCATCTTCACAATCAAATATTGGGGAATTCGAAACTCTCACTTGGTCTGAAGAAATAAAAATGGATGCAACTTATAGTTGGAAGATAAACAAACTATCTCAAAATGCTGTAAAAGTAGATGATATCACTAAATATGGCATAATTGAAGGAATGCTAATACAAATAAAGGTTTTAGTTCAACTTTCAGAGGTAAATATAATCGATTTCATTAACGAGACCTTAGAACTACCTAACCCCACTAATTATTTAGAATTATCAGTTCAAGGAATAAGCATTAATTTTGTTCTTTTCGATACAATTGTGTTTATTGTTCCAACTGATTTAACTATTTCAGAAGCGGACACGCATTCATTTTTTGTATTAGATTCATCCAATATTGTTGTTTTCAGTAAAGAAAACGAAGTTAGAGTTGCAGCTCAAGAATATGTTGAATTTGATGCATCAGAAAATTCAGAGGAATTTGTGTGGGATCTTAACACTGGTTTGCTAAAAAGCATAAAAATCAATTATACAGATGGATTCGAATTTGATATGACACTTGAAAATTCTGATGATATTGCAATTGATGAGGTTCCATTTCCATCAACAACATTGATTTTTGGGAGCTTTATTGTAAATGTCATTATTAGAAAAAGAAAATCACTAATCTCCTGAAATACAATTCGAGAATTCATCCAATAAGATTTCCTCTATTCAATAAATCAAATTTATCAATTGCCAATTTCATTGCTTTAATTTGATCAAGTCCTTCCTGACCATATTGATAATACAGAGCTGCTTTCCCGTCAAATTTCTTTTTACCTAGTCCATGTTCAGCTGCTATTGATCCCCCTAGTTCTACCGTTTTTTTAATAAATTTTAGGAACAATGTTTTTGCATAATTTGTTTCAATTTCATCTCTTGGTATTAAATTTAAGTGAATATGGGTGTCACCTGCATGAGCCCATATTGCATATCCAATTCTATTTTGCATTGGAATATTGTTATTTTGATACTTTTCAAATTCCTCACCATAATTTTTTGCTAGTTGAAAAAATTCTTCAAGGTATTGTGGAGGTACTGAAAAGTCAGTACCAATCTTTGGTTGATTATTTTGTTTTACCATTGAATTAATTCTTTCAGGAATCATATGTCTTAATTTCTTAAATATCTCAATCTCTTTGCTTGTTTGAGCGACTTTTGTTTCTTCAATTCCATATTTTTCAAATAAATCGATCCAATACATTATCGCTTCTTCCATTTCATCCTGTGATTCAGCATCCTGCTCTATAATTAGTAATGCCACATTGTCTAGGGATAACGTATTATCTGCTTCATGCATGATTTTTATCGCTCTAAGATCTAAAAATTCCACAGCCATTGCTATAGGATTAGATTTTGATTCTCTATTTTTTTGACATACTCTAATAACGCTATACACCTGTTCCATGGTTTTACAAAAAACAAAAATACTAACAATTTCTTGTGGTTCTCTAATTAGCTTTAACGTCACTTGAGTTGTAACACCAAATAACCCTCCAGATC
>MDVR01000111.1 GCA_001940725.1 Candidatus Heimdallarchaeota archaeon LC_2
CATTAATACAATATGAAGGTGGAATTTATGACGGTGGAGTTAGTGAATTCTTCGGTGAATTTTTCAAGAATGGATATTTGTCAGAAGGAGATAGGCAATCTTATGTAAATAATATACTAACTTTAGGTTTAGTTGCAGTCTCAATGATTTTCTTAGCTATTTTCTTCAGAGAAAATCAATTTTTAAATCGATTTATGATTATACCTACACTTATCTACGGCTACACCTCGACAATTCTCTTACAAAGAGCAACGAATAATTATATAATAATGTTTATCAATATATTCTATATTACCGGACTTTTCTTTTACTGGATGAAATATGGAGAATTCGTCTCATTTTTTGAAAATAGATTGATTATTTTTACACTAAAAAGATCACTTGCCATTATTCCATTATTTTTGGCAATATCGATTTTTACATTCTTCGGAATAAATTTTATCGGAAATCCTGTCGCACTTGCTACAGGGAGAATAAGAGTAGGAAAACAAGAGAAAATTAAAATATTATTAATTCAGTATGGCTTTACTGATAGTAGTGGAAATGAGATAGCCGTTTGGAGAAGATACATAATTTGGATCAATGATTTTATCCATGGAGATTTGGGAAGAAGTTTTCAAAACGGTGCTCCAGTTACTGATAACATAAATCGATTCTTATGGGAGACTCTTAAAATGCAGGCACTAGCATTAATAATTGCTTTTATATTGAGTGTGATTGTAGGAATAATCGCAGCATATTATCACCGATCTACTATAGATACTGCAATCTCCGCATTTGCTCTATTAGGTCTCTCTATGCCAATTTTTGTAACAGCTATCCTAGCAATTTTGATATTTGGTGGTTTTGGATTGGATTGGTTCCCTGTTGCAGGAGCTCATGGATTAGATTTTGAGCTCGCACAACAATGTGAATTTTGTGACCAGAAACCTGGAAATTACTTTACAAACAACTTCTCAGATGATTGGGCGACTATATCTTTTTGGACAACGTCTTTTGAGATATGGTGGGTATACACAAGAGACAGTTTAAATCATCTAGTTCTACCTGTATTGACACTCACATTCGCAAGTATGGCTACATTTTCTCGTTTAACAAGATCTACTATGCTCGAAGTTATGCGACAAGATTACATCCTTGCAGCAAGAGCAAATGGATTATCCGAATTTACAGTTGTTGGAAAACATGCACTTAGAAATGTTCTACTTCCATTGGTAACTTTTCTGGGTATAAGTGTTGGTTTCCTTTTAGCGGGAGCTCCGATTACGGAAACAGTCTTTTCATGGCCAGGAATGGGTTTCTATTTCCTAACAGCATTGAGTACTTTAGATATACCAATTTTAATGGCATTAACAATGATCATTACATTAATGATACTCTTTGCAAATCTTATTGTTGATGTGGCATACACATTTTTGGATCCACGAATATCGTTATAGGTGAGATAGATATATGGCATCACAGACAAAAACTCATGAAGTTACTAAGGATCAAATCATTATAGATGTGGAAGATAAAGTCGCAGAAATAAAAGGAATTAATCAATGGAGTATTATAATAAGCCGTATCAGGAATAACAAAGCTGCAGTTATAGCATTATATTATGTCATGCTAAACTTATTAATTGCATTTTTTTATCCTCTATTTTTATCAGAAACACCCGTTTCTACAGATCCCGGTAAAAATAGAAGATTTGGGGGTGGAGTAAATGCCTTCCCAAACTTAAAATATCCAGCGGGTGTTAATATTCAAGGATATGATTTGTATTCAAGGATGGTTGCTGGAACCGAAACATCAATTATTGTTGGTGTTGTAGCAACTTTGATATCATTAGTTATTGGTGTCATCGTCGGTCTTCTTGCGGGATATTACCAAGGTAAATTAGAAGAAATCGCAATGCGAATTACTGATCTTTTTCTTGCAGTACCATTTCTTATTATTGCTTTGATCATGATAAGAATGGTAAATGGTGGTCAAACAGAAATCTTTGAAGATTTCACACAATTACAGATAATTATACTGTTATTGGGTGTATTTGGTTGGGCCGGGCTTGCAAGATTAGTGACAGCCAATGTGAAACAAGTTTCAGCACTGGAATATATTGATGCAGTTAGAATTATGGGTGCAAGTGACAAGCGAATAATAGTTGTGCATATTTTACCCAATGTTCTTGCTCCAATTATTGTTATAACATCTATTTTTATTGCAGGCGCAATCCTTTCAGAAGCAGCGCTAGCATTTCTAGGATTTGGAGATCCTGTCAATACGGTTAGTTGGGGTATCGAGGTATCTCAAGCCCAAGATTCTTTGCAATTAAATCCCGAACAAGCACTTATTCCTGGATTTGCCATATTTTTCTTGGTATTAGCTGTAAATATATTTGGAGACGCGATAAGAGACGCGTTAGATCCAAGACTAAAAGATTAAAATCTAATATACCAAATTTTTCATATGACATCGAAAAAGATTCCTTTATCTAATCAGACAATGGATGAAGTAACAATCATAAATGAGTTAGCAAAATTAGAAAAGATAAAATATCTTTGGATTAAAATTACAATAACTGGCATTATTACAGCTTTAGGCGCGATATTTGTATTATTCCTTATTGCATTTTTATTCAATTTCTTTAATTTTGGAATTGTATTAGAATTGTTTAATAGGGGCTTATTAATGGTTTTCTTTTCTGCAGTATATTTCCTTATTTCAGGATTCTCAATTTGGTTTGGTCCTTCTCCACAATGGGCTGATTTTAAGTCTAGAGTATTAACACAGACTATCAAACCAAGAAGTATGTCTGAATCTCTTCAAATTGGTTACAAACATTCGGTAACAGGAATTGTGTTATTGATACTCGCTGGTTAAAATTTATCATTTGATAAAATATCCGTTATCTTCCTAAATCTAAAGATGAAAGTGATATTATCGAGATATTGAGGTGAAAAACCTACTTAGAAAACATTTGCATTTATAGCAATTCACGTAAATACCTGAAGGAATCCTGCGTATTACTGTAAATTTATATCACATATTTCTAAATATATCGAGTTATTCTATAATTTCAAATTCTAATGATCCTAACGTCAATCTTATTACTTTTTATATAAAAAAAGGTTATGCAGTTCCATATTGCTTAAGAAAGTTTAAACAAATGACGACATATGGGCAGTTCTAGCTCTATGGATGGCAAATCAGTTCAAGATACCGATACTAGTGAAGTGTTTCCAGGTACCCCAGAAAATCCTCAATCAGAAGTTATTTTGGAACTAAGAAACTTAAAAAAATATTTTGGAGTTCAAAGTAAATCTTTATTACTTTCGAAAGTTATTGGATACATTAAAGCGGTAGATGGTGTCGATTTACAAATTTACGATGGTGAAGTCCTAGGTCTAGTAGGAGAATCAGGTTGTGGAAAGAGCACACTTTCAAAATTGATTGTGGGGTTAGAAGAACCTACATTGGGACAAGTTTGGTATAAAGATATGGATATAACCAAATTAAAAGGTCGGAAGGAAAAATTACAGTTTAGAAGGAATATACAAATGATATTTCAAGATCCTTATAATTCCCTCAATCCTCGGAAATTAGTAAAGGATACTCTTAAAGAACCATTAACCATTCACTTTGGTCACTTATCAAATGATGAAAAAGAAAAAATGGTAAGTGATTTGCTTAGGAAGGTGGGTTTGGAAACTTACCATGGTTATAGATATCCTCATGAATTCTCAGGAGGTCAAAGACAAAGAATTGGTCTTGCTAGAGCCTTGATTATTAATCCTAAAATTGTAATCGCAGATGAACCCGTGTCTGCATTGGATGTATCGGTTCAAGCAACAATTCTAAACTTAGTCCAAAAATTACAAAAAGAATTTGGTTTATCAATTATTTTCATTGCTCATGACCTATCAGTTGTTAAACATGTATCTGACAGAGTGGCAGTAATGTATTTGGGTCGTATTGTGGAAATAGGTCCGACGGAAAGAATATTTGACAAACCAGCTCATCCTTATACTGTTTCATTGTTATCTGCAATTCCCTTTGCAGATCCAGATATCAAGAAAAAGAAAATAATTCTAAAAGGAGATGTGCCATCCCCAATAAATCTACCAACAGGTTGTAGATTCCATGAACGATGTTATAAAGTCGAAGATATCTGTAAAATTGAAGATCCAAAATTCAGGGAGATATCAAATGGTTGTTGGGCAGCTTGTCACTTTCCAGAAGATGAACAAGTAATAAAATTTGTAGACTAATAATAATACTGGAGATAGCATATATGACATCAAATCAAAGTAGTAGTAAAACAACATTTCAAACAGATGCAAGGCAATTATTAATTTATAAAATTAGCAGTCCGACTACAGTTTGGTTTTTCTCTTTATGGGCAACTGGATTGCTATCAATGATAGGTTTCAACCTTGTTCGAGAAGGATTCAATGCAGATGGCTTAACTGGGGGTCCAGCATATTATTCACGCATCTTCTTGTTTTATGGATTAAATGAAAAATCAACTTATGATTCACCATATTTAGATGGATTTTTACCTTGGATTTTTGCTCCTTTCCTTGGAATTTGGTTGGGCCTAGCATTATTTTATTTAAAACATGCTGGGTTCTCAAAAAACGGTGGAACTTTTTTAGATTCAGATGGAACCTTATCTTTTGCGTTTTTCGGTGAAAATGTCTTTGGGTTTGGAATTAATATTTTTGGAGTTAAAGGAAATTTATTCTATATTGGAATTTTATGGTTTCCTATCATTTCTGCATCAATTATTACGGCCGTGTATACTAAACACGTAAAAAGAGACACGTCAATTGTGACAAGATTTTTCTTTAATTTTGTAATTGCTCTCTGGACAGGAATACAAATAGCAAAGATGACAGACCCCAATCTTTCATTTAGTTTACAAGGGGCTTACGAATCTTTATTCTTAGATCGTAAATTTAACACATTTATAGTTTTCGACGGTGAATATCATCCGACTTTGCTAGCTTTCATATTTACTTTATTTCAAATTATCCCAATGATCATCTTTGGTTTTATAAGTTCTTTAGGTAACATTTATAGAAACACAAAAGCTAGCATGGAACGTTATCAAATAAGAAGGGAAATGCATGCCAAGAGAAAGCGGGATGGATATAGCAAACTTCCTTGGGAGAGAGGAAATAAAGAGGGAGAACCGAAATCTGACTCTCAGAAATAATTGCATAATTACAATAAAATGATGTCTTATGAGTAAAACAAAAGAACAAATCATGTTATCTGTTGAGAATATTTATACATATTTTCGTACAGAAAGTGGTATAGTAAAAGCATTAGATGGTGTATCCTTTAATGTAAAAAAGAATGAAGCAGTTGGAATTGTAGGCGAAAGTGGTTGTGGTAAAACTGTTACAGCACAATCCATTCTGAGAATATTACCGAAAAACGGTGATACTGTTGCAGGAGAGATAAACTATTTAGGCATTGATTTATTGAAATTGACAAACAGACAGATGCAAAAAGTCAGAGGAAGTGAAATAGCACTTCTATTTCAAAATCCATTATCTGCATTAAATCCCGTCATGACAATCAGTGCTCAAATGCTGGACGTTATTCAACTTCACAGAGGCGTTGATAAAAACCGAGCAAGAGAAATTGCAATAGAGATGTTAGATGCCGTTGGGATCCCAGATGCAAAAGATCGTATCGATGATTATCCTCATCAATATTCTGGAGGAATGAGACAGAGAATTCTAATTGCAAGAGCATTAACTCTGCAACCCAAACTACTCATTGCTGATGAACCAACAACTGCATTAGATGTTACCATTCAAGCGCAAGTTCTGGATATCATTCAAAAAATGCGCGAACGTTTTGGATTGTCTTTAATGTTGATAACACACAACTTAGGAGTCGTCGCAGAGAATACTGATCGTATCCACATCTTCTATGGTGGTCGTGTTGTTGAGTCTGGTCCTACAAGAGAAATTTTTAGAGATCCCAAACACCCTTATACAATTGCATTGCTTGAATCTATTCCATCATTTAAGGATATCAAAGGTGAATTACCAACGATCGCTGGAACAGTTCCACAACTTATTAATCCCCCTCCCGGATGTCGTTTCCACCCTCGCTGTGAATTTGCGACAGATGTTTGTAAAACAAGACCTGACTTCCAATCTGCTGGAAAAGATCGATTTGTTGCCTGTTTTCATCTTGAAGAAGTTCACAAAGCTATAGACGCTCGATCAAAAGAATAACCAATAAAAAATCTACTTCAGATTAATCATTTTTTATATCAAATTGTTTCAAACCACAGTTACCTCTTAGTATGGCTGGTTTTGCAAAACAATTGTCTATTTTATCACAATTAATAATTTTCACTAAATCTATCAATACTTCTTCTACATTTACAAAATTAGGAGAATTCAGTTCAACATATGGGATCATACATGCACTCACATTGCCCAAGGAATATAGGTAATCCAATACATTTTCTTTGGAAACAGTTTCTAATACATTTTCTCTAGATAATCCTAATGCAAAAGTTGGAAGCATTCGTCCTGAATATTTTACGACTTCAGAAATGCAATGTGGAATATAACTAAAACTGGTTTCCTCTCCCTTATTAAAAAGAGCAATAACACCGGATGCCTCTTCGAATGCATTCCGCTTCTCTTCCTCATCGTTTTCCATTTCATGACAGTACCATAATTCAAATCTCATATCTTGAATATTTATTTCTCGAGCCTTAATTTTAGTAATACTTGTAGTTTGTAGTTCATCTGTTTTTGTATCTGAAAAAAAAGTTGTAGCTACATCTGGATCACCAACAATCAAAATTTTAAATTTTTTAATTGCTACATCTAGTGAGTTTTCAATGACCATTATAATCTAGGAGGTATCATTATTAATAACTATTTGTTGTATGGCAAATATAATTTCTATAAATTCCATAGTATTTTTTCATTACAGAATTTTATATCAAAATCAATAGTTTATGGATCATTTAGTTGTAGTTTATCGTATTTTCGCATGATATTGTATAATTATCATTGATAATTCTAATTATTTACTATTGGCTGAATGTATTGTCAGAATTTCTTTTATTTGCAAACGAGATCAAGAATTTTTGTCCAAGAGATCGTCCATATATGGTCTATGGGTATAATCAATTAAAAATTAATTTCATATCTACGCATGACTGGAATTAAAGGATTAGTTTCGATCTCAATGATCGTCTTTGCATCTGTGACAGAATTTTTAACCACACCAGTGCATTTTATTTTCCGATCTGGGTTGGAATAATCAACTCCACCATCAATTTTAAATTCTTCCAAAATCTTTTTACAATTAATA
>MDVR01000112.1 GCA_001940725.1 Candidatus Heimdallarchaeota archaeon LC_2
CAATTGATGTCAGCGGATTAGCTTTAGGAAATTACACATTTGTTTTGCGACTTAATGACACAACAAATAATATCAGCACAGACACAGTATTTGTAATCGTTAGAGAGATAGATGTTGTAGGACCTGGTGATTTTAATTATGCGGTTGGATCAACTGGAAATAATATTACCTGGATTGGAACTGATGGAAATCCAAATACATACAGTATAACAAGAGATGGAACAGAAGTAAAATCAGGAAACTGGTTTTCTGGGGTTCCCATCGTGATTGACATTGATGACCTATCAATTGGGAGTTATGAATTTAATATCACGATAAGTGATTCTTCTAGTAATTACTTATGGAACGTAGTGGTGGTAACGGTAGTCGATGGAACTCCCAATTGATGTCAGCGGATTAGCTTTAGGAAATTACACATTTGTTTTGCGACTTAATGACACAACAAATAATATCAGCACAGACACAGTATTTGTAATCGTTAGAGAGATAGATGTTGTAGGACCTGGTGATTTTAATTATGCGGTTGGATCAACTGGAAATAATATTACCTGGATTGGAACTGATGGAAATCCAAATACATACAGTATAACAAGAGATGGAACAGAAGTAAAATCAGGAAACTGGTTTTCTGGGGTTCCCATCGTGATTGACATTGATGACCTATCAATTGGGAGTTATGAATTTAATATCACGATAAGTGATTCTTCTAGTAATTACTTATGGAACGTAGTGGTGGTAACGGTAGTCGATGGAACTCCACCAATAATAAATTCCCCTTCAGACATCGAATATGAGGCAACAAGTTCTGGAAATATGATCACTTGGATCGCCACTGATGATTATTTTGATACCTATGAAGTTTGGAATTCAACTCACCTATTAAGCACTGGAAGTTGGACCTCAGGTATAGCAATTGAATACACCATTGATGGACTAGTAATCGGATCATATAACTTTACAATAATTGTAAGTGATAATTGGGGTAATACAAATTATGATACTGTATTGATAACTGTAGTAGATACAACCATCCCTTATATAACAATAATTTCAGAAACGTCTTATGTTGTAGGAACATCAGGAAATCAGATTATTTGGAATGTAACAGATCCAAATCCATCAAATTTCTCAGTATATATAAATGGGGCAATTCATGAAACTGGAAACTGGAATAATACAGATAATGTGAGGATTAATGTAGATGGACTTGAATTGGGAATTTATAATTTTGAAATTTATGCTCAAGATAGTCTAGGTAACATTAATTCCAGTTTAATAATTTTGTATGTCATTGAACTCATTGATCCAGTATATAATTATCTCCCGACTAACTTGAAAAGTAATGGGACTACTGACATTATTTTAACATGGAATATAACTGACGCTAATCCTTTTGTGTATGAAATATTCTTGAATGGAGTTTTTAATCGTACAGGTATTTGGACAAATGCAGATAATGTTACAATAACCTATGTTGGAATGATTAAAGGATTTTACAGCTTTGAAGCTATCTTTTATGATACATCAAACAACAATTTCACTCATTCGTTTATTTATGAGGTGATTGATGAAATTGTACCAGTATTTTTACTAGAAAGACCCACATGTCCTCCAACCCCTGAAGGGGAAAATTGTGAAGGAATTAATTGGTGGAGAACCAATAACGAATTATATAAAAGCCATTATGTAATTCTTGTTAATGGGACAGCTGATGTTCCAGTTATATGGGACTCACAATCGATTTCTTATGATGTTAGCAACTTTGTGGTAGGAAATTACAATATCACAATAATAATTTATGATGAATCAGGAAATTCCGCTAGTTCAACAACTTGGGTGATTATTTATGATGGAAGTCCACCCCAATTTTTCCAACCACCACCAACAAGAATCACTATTATTGAAGGTTCATTCGGCAATACTATAGTATGGAAAAACAATGATACATACCCAGGAATATATGAAGTTTTACAGGATAGTCTGATAATATTTTCAGATACATGGCAAGCGTTGAATTTGAATATTTTTAACATCGATGGATTAGAATTAGGTGAATACAATTTCACAATTGTCGTTTACGATGAAGCCTTTAATCCAATCGCTTTTACAATTACAGTTATTGTGATTGATGGAAATATCCCCATTAGATTGGAAGCACCGAGTATATTACAGATCAATGAAAACAATACAGAATTTACCATGCAATGGATCTTTTCCGATTTACATGCTGAAAATTATTCAGTATTACTAGAAGGAGAAGAAATTCTTCAAGGTATATGGGTGTCTTCAAATCCTATAATTGTTAATGTAGGCAGTCTAGGACTAGTGCCAGGAGAGTACAATTTTACAATATTTGTGTGGGATGATTCTTTGAACGAAAATTCCCAGAGTATCTTAATCATAGTTAGAGATGTTGTAGCGCCTAAATTTATTTTTACGATCCCTGAATTTGAATTTTATACAAATGAAACTAACCAGGTAATTTCATGGCAAGTTTATGATTTACACCCCTCTTCCTATTCTGTGTTAATTGATGGGATATTAGTGATTAGTAATATTTGGGACAATAATGAAATGATTATTTTCGATTTGGAACAGTTAGATGTTGGAACTTATAATATTACAATCATTGTTTCTGATAATTCGGATAACAAAGTCTCACACTCAATAATAATCAAAGCAAAAGACCCACTGATTATAGAAACCATGCTGCCAAATATTAATCTTGTACAGATTGTTTATGAAGGCGATATCGAGTATTATAACGGAACATGGTTAACTCGATTTGAAGGCTTAAGTATTAGCAATGCAACTGTTCAAGTTTCTTTATTTGAATCGAGTAAGTTGAAAATAGTTCAAGGAAGTACGTTTGTAATTTACACTGATGAAAATGGGAATTTTGATCTAAAATTTAATTATACAAACGTCCCTGTTGGGAATTATATTTGGGAAATCATTTTTGTTAAAAGTGATTATGAGAGTAGAATTTTAGATATCCCTGTAATAATTATTCCACACAACTATATAATAGAAATTCAAATACCAGCGACTCTTGAAAAAGGAGAGGATTATTTCATTACAGCAATCGTTTATTATACAAATGATGGGAATTCATCCGATTCGTTGTCGTTAAATCAATTAATATCTAATCAAGGAAAAGCAATCGGGGTAGAAGTTATATTCAATATTGTCATATTGTATGATGATGGTACAACTGCAGAAATAATTAAAAAATCATTTACATCTTCGAAAGGATTCGCTGTAATTCAATTGGCAGGTACTGAGACATTAAGAATAAAGGCAATTTCCAAAATTTCAGCAGCAATAGAAAATAATGAATTTGGGAATGAGTTTGTTGCAACATTAAGTGATTCTGATTTACCCTCTGTAAGAATTCCTTCATCATCTGGATTGGAAATAGTAACAGGTTTCATTTTGAATAACTTTTCTGTTATCTTGCTTCTAGTAGTGACTCTTGGATCAATTATTATTATTATTATGTATACGAGAAAAAGACTGAAAGTTAAAATCAAAACATATCTTAAAACCATGGATGATGCAAAAATAGAATTAGATGCTATTTTATCAATAAGAGCAATCATTATACAAGCCTCTTCTGGGTTACCATTGTATGAAAGGAAATTTAAAGAGATCGAAGTTGACACAACATTGATCTCAGGTTTAATCACTGCTTTTTCAGCATTTTTGGGTGAAATTGGGAGAGAGGAATTATTTGGATTTGAGACTATTGAAAGGCAAGGGCTTTCCATCACTTCACACAAAGGATTCAATTCTCGACTCACAATAATATCCAAAAACGAATTACCCTTAATCTTATTAGATCAAATTAGTTCATCACACCTTGAAATTGATAGTAAATTCAGAGCAGAATTAACATCGGAATCAGGAGAAGTCTTAGATGAAGACTTTCTTGATCAGGTATTCGAAATTTCAGGTCTTAATATTGGAGTCATCGAAAAATTTGAGTTGAATTCAAGAAATATTAGGAAAATCAAAAGGATGAAATCAATTACCAGAAATGTAAAAGATAACATTAATTCTTTGAAACAATTATTTGATAAAGAAACGGATGATCCCATTTATGTTCAAAATGTCCTGGAATTTTTCAAAAGCAGAGGTATGAATGAGGATGTATCAGCACGTGCCTTTCTTATTGCCTACCGATATAATATTATTAATCCTATATTTAATTAAATCAATTAATCTTATAATAAATTTATTTATAATTCAAGATCGAGTAAGTAATTCCTTGCTAAAAGAATAATATCAATAATCAACAATGTTAGAATAATTGCTATAGTAAAAGTGTATATTCCTACACCTTCCACTGTGACTTCGACGATTTCTTCAGTAAAAAATTCTAATAAGTAAGATCCAGGTTTGTTTAACTTTATCGTCTTTGAAAGCGAAAATTGAAAAAACTCTGGAGTTATTATTGTTGCTTCATTGATTAGTGGATTCATAAAACTCACATTCAGCTCAATTACAGTCAATTTATCTGAAGAAAATTTTAGTTCTGGAGTATGAACATTTATCACCAAAGATTTTGGTGTGCCTGGAAAAAGCGTAGTCGAATAACTATTTTCAAAAAGAGGTAATAGCATTACTAAACTGGTTATTAACAAGATATGTATCAATGTAGTTATTTTCATATCAAAACCTCACAAATCAATACTTCGCCGCAGATGAATTACAAACGAAATCCCTAATAAAGCAATAGCTGTTAATGTAGACAAAATTAGAGGAAAGATAATGGAACTTTCTTGAAAATGTAAATCTGATTTCAGAATTTTATGGAGAATACTTGAATCGTCAGTATTTAAAAAGAAATTTAAGGTACCAAAACTGAGCAATGATGAGGCTGTTATTTCTGCATTTGGAATTATTTCTGCCAATAAAATCGCTCCAGCAACTATTATCATTATTTGTATTAAGAGTAGGATCATTAATTGCATTAATTCAATTGTGGTAATTTTAATACCAATTAGATATAGTAATAGAAGTATCCCTAAAGTTAGAGACAGATAAATTTCAATAATAAATAAACCTACGGCTTGAAAATAAAATGAGTGACGTTTTACTCTCTGTGTTAACCAAAATCCATATGAGCCGTTAATTTCCATGTTTGACCACTTAAATGCAATAAAAAATGAAGCTATGAAAATCAGAGCTATTTTTGAAATTAATAAATAAGATTCAACAAGATTATATTGATTTTGAGAAACGAATTTCCATTGATTTCCAAATGTCACTTCATCAAATTGTTGTAAAAAGAAAACTGAAATTATTCCACTGATAACTGGTATAACTGTGAGAGCATAATGTGAAGGGAACCTAAAAAAAGTATACCGAATGGCAAGCATTTCTTTTGAAGTCATTTTAATAAATCCTCAATTGATCTTTGAAGTTGATCAATTGCTTCGAATGAGAAAATATGTCCTCCATCTACCATAAATCTTGCTGCAGCCGTAAAAACAGCATCTGAATTCTCTGCTTTTACTATTTTACCTAAATAAGACTCTTCAACAAAATAGAATACATTGCTCTCTCTTAATTCTGCAATCAGTTTATCTGTGTCATCAACAATAATAGAATATAACTCAGGCACTTGATTCGTTAGTGAAACTTGGGTCATAATTTCTCCTTCTTTTAAAATTAAAACATCATCACAAAATAGCCTAATTTCCTCTAATCTGTGACTAGCCAGAATTAATTTTGCTTGAGTAATATGCAAATGTTCTTTGAGCAATTTGAGAATGTATTCCCTTGACACAATATCCAAAAAATTTGTTGGCTCATCCAAAATAATCAATTTAGGAGTACCATAAAATACCAGAAGCAATGCTGCTTTTCTTCTCTGACCTGCTGACAGGTTTTTTATTTTCCAATCTCCTTCTAATCCAAAATCAGCTTGAATATCAATGTTTCGGGTTAAAGGTCCGTACATTTGTTCGATGGTTTCTATCCATTCATCAATGGTCATTTCTTCAGGGAGTTTCGGTTGATCAGAAACTACTCTTAACCCCCCTTCTGAAAGGTCAAGTTCTATTTTTCCTGATGTTGGGGGGATTAATTTTAACATTAATTTAATTAGAGTTGTTTTTCCACTTCCATTTGGACCGAGCAAACCTAAAGAATTACTTACCGTATTACAAGATAAATCCCGGATAACAGCTAGACCTCCGAATTTCTTAGTAAGAGAGGAACAAATAAGAATTGGTTTCTTTGTTTCTCCTATGGGTTTTAAATCTGCCATGGTTTAGTGCCCACTTGTTGATATCTAAAATTATAAACTATTAATGTTGTTTAGAATAAATTAGATATTTATTGAAAACAGAAAAATTTAGAAACAATACAAAGATCCATCCTAGTTATATCAGTTTATTGCGTTCAGTTATTATACAAAATTAGGGCTTTTCTTCAATCATATGTTTAATGATTATTAGTTTATAATTTCTTTAGGAGTGATGCTAATTCTGATCAACAAAGATCTCCAACAAAAGTTAAGAATCTCCAAGTACATCTCTTTTAATTATAATAGAGAGTATTCAATTATAACCAAATTGAATGTATATTTTCTATTTTAGAAGACCAAAATTTATTCATAGAATAATAATTTGTAATTTAATGAAGAAAGCCTATGTCGGAGCAACTATCTATCCAGTAGAATCAGAACCACTACGACCTGGAACTTTGATTGTTGAAGACGGAATAATTGTTGGTATTGGAACAGAGATAGATGTTTCGGGGATGGATATCATCGATTGTAGTGGGAAGCATATAACACCAGGATTCGTGGATTCTCATACGCACACTGGAATTTGGGCAGAAGGTACCTCACCAGCTGCTGGTGATTATGATGGAAATGAAGTTAGTGAAGCCACAACCCCCTACGTGAGAGTTATCGATTCAATTCACCCAGAGGATATTGGATTTGATGACGCTAGGAAGGGTGGAGTAACAACACTCGGATTAACGCATGGGTCTGCGAATCCGATTGGGGGTCAGCTCTGCGTTATAAAATCAGTTGGAACAGAAGTAGATGATATGGTAATTAAGGATCCAGCCGGGTTAAAAATGGCTTTAGGTGAAAATCCCAAAAATGTTGGGAAACGCTTAAACCGAGCCCCCACTTCACGAATGGGTGTTGCACATATTATTAGAAAAGCATTATATGAGGCAATTGATTACGGAAAAGAGTGGGATCATTACCATCAACTATTGAAATTGGAGGATCAAAAACCAGAAGAAGAAAAAAAACCAATAAAGTCTCCCAAATATGATCTAGGAAAAGAAGCATTAATTAAAATCCTTAATAGAGAAATGCCAGTTCGGAATCATGCACATAGAGCTGATGATATCAGGACAGCTATAAGATTATCAGAAGAATTTGGTTATGATTTAATCCTTGATCACGCAACAGAATCATATAAAATTAAGGAGACTATCGCAAAAAAGGGCATTCCAATAGCTGTTGGTCCACTATTCGGTGGAAGAATAAAACGGGAATTAGTTAATGCAACAATGGCCACACCTGGAATAATGATGAAAGCTGGGGTAAACGTTAGTATAATGACCGATTCACCTTTTGTACCAGTTCATGGATTAAGAGATACACTCATCATGGCCGTAAGAGAGGGTTTGGATGAAAATCGTGCTTTAGAAACAATCACCATAAATCCAGCCAAATTATTAGGGGTCGATGAGAGATTAGGAAGTTTGAAGAAAGGAAAAGATGCTGATTTCCTCATCTTTGATGGAGATCCATTAGATGCAAGAAAGAAGGTAATTAAAACTTACATTAATGGCGAGCTAGTATTTTCACTAGACGAATAATTTTCATTTATTTAATCAAACTTAAATTCAATTTGAACTTAAACCAATGTCTAAGTCTCAATATTTTAAATTCCAACATAGCTTTGCGATTTAGTATTTTTACAAATGAATAATTTTGATGAAGTTGAACTACTTCTTTTTGATATGGATGGAACATTAACTGATCTCAGAAAAAGATGGTGGGACCCTTTTTTCCGAGCTTACGATCACGTTAGACCAAATAGTGACAAAGATGAAGGTGAAGCCATATTCACTAACAGTTTCGAAGATATAATAAAACACTCAGGAGGCAAATCTAGATTCATAATCCCAAAAATAATCTGGAAGGTCACGAGGGCAATGGGACTAAATCTTATTGAAACCGTAAAATTATTGCGATACATAAGAAAAGACAAATTGGCATTCAAAGAAATTATTCCCTTGGAAGGATCAGAAAATGTAGTTCGAGAATTAACTCAAAGAGGGTATAAACTTGCACTAGTGACTACAGCTAGTAGAAAGACAATTGATATTGCTCAAAATGAGCTAGAATTTTTTGATCTGTTTGAACCAATTATAACACGGGACGATGTTAAAGCAACAAAACCCGAACCAGAGCCTTTGTTATTAGCTTGTAAAAAATTGAATATTTCGATAGAACAAAGTGTGATGATTGGTGATTTTCCTTTAGATATTCAAGCAGGGAAATCTGCTGGAAGCAGAACAATAGCAGTGTTGGGACCAAATGAAAAATATACTCGTAGTCTGATAGAAAAAGAAAATCCCGATGTAATATTGAAAAATCTCACTGAACTATTACCGTTATTTCCTTACAAATCTACGAATTGAAATCAGTTTGATAAATATTCTTAATATTAATATTCTAATTATTGTCAAATTTTTATAAGAATAGAGGTCTCAGATGCATTTTATTTATTGTGTATTTATAAGGTAATAATTTCAACCAAAATTAGGGATGTCTAGGATTGGTACAAATCAATTTGATTGCGTGCTCCACATCGCGATTATCCACTTCGATCAAATTATTGGACCGCACTTGATTCAAATCTTTCCGGAGATTGAAACTGAAAGGGGGAAACGAATCAGCAAGGTTCTCCAGCAATTAATTGATGTAGGCAGCCTTCATGACAGGCGTGAGTTTGAATTTGTTTATTCGGATAGATATTTTTCTAGCCTTAATGTATATTTGACAATTTTAAACTCTAATGCAAGAGGGGGTCAGGAAGATTTTATGATTTCAGCAATGATAATGCCAACTTATTCTCAAGTTGTTTCATCAATGGTTATGGATTGGAATTCACTTTATGAACTGAAGATGAATTGCCTGGATTTACTAGGTCAGGGAGTAATAAATAAAATACATCTGATATTTACCGTATATTATTTATTTCAACCAAAATTAGGGATGTCTAGGATTGGTACAAATCAATTTGATTGCGTGCTCCACATCGCGATTATCCACTTCGATCAAATTATTGGACCGCACTTGATTCAAATCTTTCCGGAGATTGAAACTGAAAGGGGGAAACGAATCAGCAAGGTTCTCCAGCAATTAATTGATGTAGGCAGCCTTCATGACAGGCGTGAGTTTGAATTTGTTTATTCGGATAGATATTTTTCTAGCCTTAATGTATATTTGACAATTTTAAACTCTAATGCAAGAGGGGGTCAGGAAGATTTTATGATTTCAGCAATGATAATGCCAACTTATTCTCAAGTTGTTTCATCAATGGTTATGGATTGGAATTCACTTTATGAACTGAAGATGAATTGCCTGGATTTACTAGGTCAGGGAGTAATAAATAAAATACATCTGATATTTACCGTATATTATTTATTTCAACCAAAATTAGGGATGTCTAGGATTGGTACAAATCAATTTGATTGCGTGCTCCACATCGCGATTATCCACTTCGATCAAATTATTGGACCGCACTTGATTCAAATCTTTCCGGAGATTGAAACTGAAAGGGGGAAAC
>MDVR01000113.1 GCA_001940725.1 Candidatus Heimdallarchaeota archaeon LC_2
ATACAACATTATCTATTCGAGAGATTCCTTCAACATGGCAAAAACTGGTGGATAATTCACTCAGACAAAAGGATGGTAAACTGAGTGGTCAAATACCAAAATTGATTTTCTCGGGTGAAGAATTATTAGAAGAGGAAGCAGGGCGGAGAGTATTTCGCCATCAACCCGGAAAGCACTTTGTAACCATTGGACATCCAGTAATGCAGAGAGCATTAACTACAATTAAACGATCACTCTGGGAAAGTCAATTTCAGGACCAAAGTATCTCTAAGTGGATTATTTCAGAAAACAATTCAAGTTCTGATAATTATCTTGAAATGAATGTTTTACTGAATATTAGGAATGAACTCGGCGAGACATTACATTCAGATTATCTTTATTATGGATTTTCATTTGATGAAGAAAGATTTACTCCCCTTGACAATAAAGATGAATTACCTGAATTCTACTCAATTCCCGTTAATGAACAACAAAAACATCTCGCATTTTGTAGGAAAATATGGATGAAATATCGAGACCAGATAACAGATTTTCTTAAAAACAAAAAGGATGAAGAGGTTAATAAAATCACGGATTTACTTCCTGAAAGACTACAATATGAGGTTTTCAATGAAAAAGAAAAATTTAAACAATCTAAAGCTGAATTAGAGGCAAGAAAAACAGATAAAGGCATTTCCAAACTGAAAAGACAGCTTGAAAAATCGGAGAAGGAATACTTACAAATGAGTTTAGATCCAACGATTCAAGCTATGAGAGATCAAGAATTACAAAGATTTAGAGAAAAGGTAGAGGAAGAGGAATGGAGAGTTAGGAATGAAAGTTATCTTAATTCTATTTTAGAAATGGTTACTGAAGATCACAAACAACTTGTTGAAGAAATTCTCCCTAAAAGGTATTCTGCTAAAGATTCTGTGGAATTCCATCCCATTGGCGTTATCTTTCATTTGAAGAGTGGAGGGAATGGGAAATAATATGACAGCACAAAAATTAGAGCTGGAGGAGGACGAAATCGAGACAAACCAATGGTGGAAAGAGGTTAATCATCAAGGATTATTTGTTTCAGAACCTGTGTTAAATGAGATTATGGTTAATGGCCCATCTTCAATTGATGCTTCGATTTATGAGAAATTAAAGGAAAAATACTTATTATTTTCGGGTAGTACTGAGCTGGAAGATCAAAGTTTGTTAAATATAAGAAGAATGGAATGGGTAGTTTCTCTACTTGATATATTAATTGTTCCTGAAAAATTTACGTGGTACTATTCGATAATAGACAGTTTCAACCTTCAAAGTATACCTGTTTTTGATAGAGAAACAATTATTCAAGCTGAGAAATTGAATTCAGTAGTTTTGCTTGACAACAAAATCAGTTCGACCTCTACAAACCTCACGAGTTCCAAACTTTGTCTATATATCAATCAACAAGAACAGAAACTAGGTATTGGCAAGACAAGGGGAAATCAAGCAGAATTCACTCGAATGTTGCGTTTAACCGGTGCTAGATTGGGTATATTTACCAATGGTCATCAAATCCGTTTAATCTACGCCGGGGATGATCATGAGGCATGGATTGAATGGAATGCAGAGATCTGGTTTGAGCCCGGTAATTTACCGCTGCATCTTGTTTCATCCTTTGTTACATTTATTTCCATAAGAAAAAAGAAATTTGATCTAATCGATATTGTAAATCGAAGTAGAGACAAACAAGCCGAATTGTCATCTGTTATTGGTACTCAAGCTCGAGAAGCTATTGAAATATTTTTAGAAGGGCACTCGGGGAACATCGAAACCTCAAAAAAATTAATCACTGCTGCATTAGGTCAAGAACATAAGGGTGGAATATTACTCCCATCAAAATTAGAACCGATTTACCAGGGTGCAGTGCGGGTCTTGATGCGATTTATCATCATTTTATATTCTGAAGCCCGTGGATTACTTCCAGTTGAAGACGTAATCTATCGACATTCATATTCGATGGAGCAACTTTATGCAGAATTAGAAAGTGCTTCCCAAGAACTAGGTGATCAGCTAGATGAAACATTTCATGCTTGGTCAAGAATTGTCGGGTTATTTGATATCATTTATCATGGTTCACCTTTTGATGATAACCTGCAAATACCAACATATGCTGGGAATTTATTCAAATTTGGAGATCCAAGTTCCGATGATCCCGTTTCGAGAGTATTATCTGTTTTTGAGAGTGATGAATGGCAAATATCAGATTATGAGATACTATCGATTTTCAGAAAATTGAAGACTACAAAAATCAGAACCAAGATTGGTAAATCGTTCAAAACAACATCTGGTAACATAGATTTCTCCGAACTCCGAACTGAATATATAGGTATGATTTACGAAGGATTACTTGATTATCAAGTAAGATATGTGACAGAAGAAGATAAAGCAATGGTGATCTTAAATCTTGGTTCCGATTTTGCTTTTTCTTTACAGCGCTTGGAAGCTATGTCGGATACGGAATTGGGCGATCTCGTGAAAGTTTTAGAAAAAGAATCTAAAGGGATATCTGAAATAATATCCTCTACTGATTTCGAAATAAGTGATGATGATACTTTAGTTAACAAATCTCGTAATATCATCCATAAAATGATCAATTCAGGGAAATTATTGAAGAAAAACGAAAACCTTTCCAATAAGATTGATGAAATCTTTGTTACTTTGTATCGTCCTGGGAAATTATATTTAGCGACATGGAGTGGGTCCCGTAAAGGATCTGGCACATACTATACGCGCCCAAGATTGGTCTATCCAACAGTTGAACGAGTTATCAAACCACTTTGCTATTCAAATAAGGATCAAAATAAAATTAAAACACCTTCAGAAATCCTTGAGTTAAATGTGTTGGATCCTGCAATGGGATCTGGGAGTTTTTTAGTTAGCGCCACAAGATTAATTGCCAAAATGTTGTTGGAGAGCATTCAAGTACATAAGCAAATTAAATATAAGAAAGGAAGTGTCGAAATCACAATTGGAGATGATTTAGAAATTGTTGAATTTCCGAATTTCGGTGACTCTATGCGATTACAACAAGTCATCCTAAATAGATTAAAACGATTTGTGGTGGAAGATTGTATTTATGGTGTTGATATTAACCCATTTGCAGTTGAATTAGCTAAACTATCTTTGTGGCTTGAGACGATGGATTATCAAATACCATTCAAATTTTTAGATCACAAATTCAAAGTTGGCAATTCACTTGTTGGAGCTTGGTTAAAAGATGCCTTTCATTTCCCAATTAAAGCGTTTTCAAGGAAAACAGCAGACTTTAAACATAGAAGTTTAGAAATTAACCATCCATCTAAGAGAGACCATACAATACTCAAGAAAGAAAGGGAGATCGTTTCTGATCTTTTAAGAAATAAAATAAATTCTGAAAACTATTCACCATTGTTAGGATTTTTTGATGAAATTTTAGAATCAAAAAGTGGAATTGTTGATAATTACAAAAAAATTAAAGAACTTAAATCGAGATTTGAAAATGAAAATGTAATTCAAGAAAATTACATAAAATATCGAACTTCAGTTGAATATATTGATTTAAAAATTCAATGCGATCGATGGTGTGCCCTTTGGTTTATCAAAATAGAACACGAAATAGATTTCAACAATATTTCAAGTCTTAGCAAATTTGACAAATCGTTTAAAAGTCCGAATTCTTTTATCACATCTCTAAATGAAAAAGAGAGATCTCGGATTGATGAAATATCTAATAAAATGAAATTCTTTCATTGGGAGTTAGAATTTCCAAATGTCTTTTTAAAAGAAAATCCTGGATTTGATGCTGTCATTGGAAATCCACCTTGGGAAGTTTTCAAACCTAATTCAAAAGAATTTTTTTCAAATTATGATCCTTTATTTCTAACTTATGGGAAGAAAACATCTGAACATAAAAAGAAATCAATTTTTAAACAAGATCCAGGTGTAGAGGAAGAGTGGTTAGATTACAACGAAACTTATGTTGCCATGAGAAATTATTTGAAAGAATCATCAGATCCATATGCATTAGCCAAAATTGATAATTTATCTTGGGCTCAAAAAAGAAGTGCAGTTAATGATAAACTAGGAATAAATGATTTCCTATCACCGTATCAATATCAAGGAATGGCTGATTTAAACACATACAAAATGTTTACTGAGATTTTTTTGACTCTTAGTCGAGATAAGGGAAGAATTGGGCTCATAGTTCCATCTGGGATTTACTCTGATGATGGGACGAAGGATATACGATCATTTTTGCTTGATCAAAATAAATGGGAATGGTTATTCTCATTTCATAATAGGAAAAAGATTTTTCCGATTCATAGTAGCTTTAAATTTTGTATAATTATTGTTGAAAAGGGGAACCTAACTGACCAAATCAACACGTCATTTATGAGGGTAGATTTGGATGAATGGGAGAATATAGATTACCTCTCAGAAAGCATTATTCCAATTAATCCTAACGATATCGAAAAATTTTCACCAGAAGGTCGTGCCTTTGTTGAAATAACAAATTCAAAAGACCTCGTTATTCTTAGAAAATTGTTTGATGTTGGCAGCAATTTAGGAAGAAAATTTGAATCTGATTGGAAACTTGGGTACAGGCGAGAGTTTCACTCTGATGATGATTCGAAAATAATGATTGATATTAACACCTTAGATATTGAATCATTTAGTAATAATCAGGATTTTATAGATTTTGGAATTATACCTTATAGAACTAATGACAAATTAACATATTTGTTTCCAATTTATCAAGGTAGGAATATTGATATCGGTGATTATGCCTCTCAAAGCTATAAAAAAGGAGCTGGTAATCGGGCGAAATACGAATTCACAGAATTAGAACGAAAAAGGTGTGTAACCCAATTTTACATGGATTTAAATAGTGTCGCGAAAAAGCTTTTTGTAAATTATTATGACAAAATTAAACCGAAAATAGCGTTTAGAGATATAACAAATGCTACAAATAGCCGAACGATGATACCAGCCGTAATCCCAAATTTCCCTACCGTTACAACAATGAGAATCTTTCTAACAAAAAAAGAGGATACCCTAGAGTTATATCCCCTTGTTTATCTCTCATCTTTTGTTTTTGATTTCATAGTTCGCAGAGTCCTTGTAGGAACACATCTGATTCTGAACATTGTTTCTCCCCTTCCTCTACCAACACCAAAAAATGAACCAGCTCACCATAAGTCTATCAAATTTATTTTTAATTTATTCCTTAACTCCCCAGTTTTTTGCCATTATTGGCTGAACATGCGGAAAACGGTTTCAAATTTAATTCCCCCGATTAAATATTGGGCTCTCTCAAAACATGAAAGATTAAGAATCATGGTAATTTTGAACATAATTGCTGCAAAAGATTATGGTGTGACAAAAAATGAGCTCCACTATATTTTAAATCCCTCAAAAGAAAATATTCGGGGGTTTTGGAGAGTCGATCAAAAGAAACCCCAAGAAGTACGTCTAACAACATTAACTCTCCTTGGATATGATCGGTTATTAGAAGTTGGATTTGAGCAATTCATTGAGGAGGATTGGCAATTCCCTCAACACATCCAAGATCAATTAGGTCCACGTTTTCTAGATTGGCAATTAGAAATGACTGAAGAAGAAGCATGGCAGAAATGTGAAGAATATGCAGCAAGACTTGACAAAATTTACGAATCAGTTGATGTTCCTCTTAAAGATAACCTTCAATCACGAAATAAATCAAAGAAGAGTAATAAAACTAAGGAAAAAGATGATAATCAACAATCACTTGAAGGCTTCTTTGAAGGATAATGTTCAGGAAAAAATACTAGGATATCATTCAGTTCGGTTAAATATCCCAATCCTCTGATAACTCGTATGGTTTAGACAATAACATTGATAATCTAATTTGTTCTAATATTTCATACGGTATTGAATTTGATTCTAACTTATCTTTTTGCATCAATTCTGTAAATTTAAATTCTATTGGATACCTATGGCCGAACATAGGATTTTTGGATTTATGTCCAGATGATATAATTTTCACTTTCATGATTTTTTTGAAGTGCCCTATTAATTGGTTTGCAGATGAAGGTCTAGATTGTTTATCTTCTATTCCATCATGAAATTGGAATTCTTGGAAAAAATAAAGATAATCATCTTTATGTATTATCTCAAATTGATATTTTTCCCTTCCAGCCCATGTTTTAGATTCAATTGCAACTAAAAAATTGGCCAAACTTCTTTTACCAATATAAAGACCCCATTTTGCCATTTTGGATATTGAATTTTTTGATATTTGTGATATAAAGTTATATCATGAACCATGTTCAATTTTGTAATGTAATTGAACTCATTTACTTTTATAGGATTAATTGTAAAAATTATAGTATTGGTACCACTTAAAAAGAAAAACTACTAATCGATTACATAGATGATTATTATTAGAGGTCTGTGAACAAAGAATGGAAATGGAAGAATTCACGCTATTTAATCCAATCACATACTCAAGTAACGTTGTCACCCAATTTCTCCGTTATCAACTTACAAAATATCAATTTACAGACCCAACCCTTGCAAAACAATTGCGTAAACTAATTTCATATGATAACATTGATCGTTCAAGTCTATTACGTGGTCCATACGTTTCAATTGAGAAACAATTCAAGCAAGGTAATTCTATCGCTGAACTAGTCTCTCAAAACCAAATTCATCCAGCTATCTCAACAATCGCACCATTCCCACACCTTTATGCTCATCAAGAAGAGTCTCTAAAAACTATTCAATCAGAAACCAATTGTATCATAGCTACAAGTACAGGTTCAGGTAAAACTGAGAGTTTTCTATATCCAATTCTTGATTATTGTCTCAAAGATAGAGACACGAAAGGAGAAGAGGATGAAGCGGGGGTCCTTGCAATTCTCATTTACCCAATGAATGCGCTCGCAAATGATCAACTTGATAGATTACGCGAATTACTCTCTGGTACAGGTATTACATTCGGAATCTACACCGGTCAAACACCAAGAAAAGTTGAAGATATTGAATATGATTACAAATTTGCCAAGGACAAAAATGAATTCGAGCAAATACGAAGATCCAAGGGGTCCAATTTCAGAATATATCCAAAAGAAGAAAGAATATCACGTCAGGATATAGCTGATCAACCTCCTAAAATACTAATTACAAATATTTACCAACTTGAATACCTTCTAACCAGAGCAAAAGATGTTTCGATCTTTAATAAAAGACCATTAAAATACATAGTATTAGATGAAGCACATAGTTATTCCGGGGTTCTCGGAGCAGAAACTGCTGTATTACTTCGTAGATTGACTGCATTTAGTAAGCATCTGTCTAATGCAAGTGAGGATCATGAAATAATATGTATTGCTGCAAGTGCTACGCTTACAGATGAAGGTGAACAGGACGCTGCTAAGAACTTCATACACCGACTTATGGGATGTAAAAGAGAAAACATCTCAGTAATAAAGGAAATCTATGAGGAACAATTTTGGGAAAGAGACACAAGTATTACCTACAGAGATGTGCCATTGGTGAACGCACGAAGAGTTTTCGATAAATTAGTTAAGGATGTATCAAACGCTAATACGGAATCTCAGATATCAGAAATTATAAAAGATACACTCAAACGCATTGATGATAGGATTGATTTAACATCAGATTTTCGTAAAGGATTATTCGAAGTATTGAAGATGAATAGATACGTAAATGTAATGGCTCAGGTTATAACACAACCAACTCATATAACGAAAGCAGTTGAGATTGTTAAAAATGAGCTTGGAAGGACATCTATTGAAGAAGATGAAATATTTGAGATGCTATTCTATCTTGCGCTCGGTGCAATTGCCGAGAAGGATGATGCACCTCTTATTCGGTCCAAACTTCATTATTTTGTTCGTGGAATGCAGGGAGTAGTAGCCACCTTCAATAAAGTTGCAGGAAATAATTCAAAACCCCAACCGATATTGCACTTTTCAGGAAAAGAGACAATAAAAAATATCGATCCATCAGTTCATACAATTTCAGGAATATTTCCAGTATTAACATGTAGAACTTGCGGTCAGCATTATTTTGAAACCCATATTGAAAGAGTAGAAGCCGAGGGGGAGGAAGAAAGTAATATCTCAATTCAAAAACATAGTATTGCTGATTCAGATAATGGATATTTCCCAACAATCGATCAAGATTCAATAGTAGTTGGCAAGCGTGTCCTTATTACAGATCGTATACTTGCTGCTGAGAATGAAGAAGATCCAGATCATCCTCTAATCGAACCAGTCAAAATGTGTACAAGGTGTGGTACCATGAGTATTGATACACCCAATCTCTGTTTGAAATCAGGTTGTGGTAGTAATTCGTTTGTTGATATGCTATTATACACCAAACAGGGAGACAGAATAAACAAATGTGCTTCGTGTAATCGAACTACAACTCGTGGGGAACCCTTTGTACGAGTTGAGGCTGTCACAGTTGCTGATGTTCATATTTTAGGACAAGAGCTTATTCGTCATCTGTCAAAAAATTCACAGAAATTGATTATATTTGCAGATAGTAGACAAGATGCAGCGTTTCAAGCAGGTTGGATGGCTGACAAGGCAAGAATTTACCGAATAAGGCACCTTATGTATGAGAAATTAAGAGAGATGGAATTAGATGATAATTTCAAAGGTACTTTGATAAGTTTTGGTGATCTTGCAACCCGAGTACATCGTCAGCTTCTAAATGATAGGGATTTGGCAAAAATATTGATCCCAGAGATCTATGGGGATGACGTTCAAGAAGCATTTGGACAACAAAGAAATGTTGATCAATTAGAATTTCTTAACATTCACGTATTATTAGAGGCTACGTTCATATTTAGGCAATTAGATAATCTTGAAGGATTAGGGCTGGTAAAATACGATTATGCATTTCCTGATGATGATGAAATAAATCAAATTGCAGATCAATTGGGTATTGATTCAGAGGAAGCATTAGAAGGAATCAGACTTCTACTTGATATGGCACGGAAAAATAAAATCTTGAATTCAGGCCACGTGGATCTATATAATAAACAATATCATCGAGGAACTGATAAAATTCTGAAAGGATTTATTCCCTTTAATGTAGTTCAATATGGTCCTCGAGCGATTGTTAGAACCAAAAAACTGTGGCGTGCAGATTTAGAAAAACGGGGTAGAACACGAGATCAACTTTGGTTTGATAATTACATAAACTCCTTCTATAATTATCCAGGAACTCCGACAAGTTATCAAAATTTTATTTCAAAATGGTCTGGATTAACAGGTGATGAGTTAATTCAATTGATGGATCGTATTTGGGATTGGTTGGTAAAAAACAATATCATAACTCGAATTCAACTTTTATCGACAAAGGATACCCCAATTGCTACTGGGGAAGTTTTTCAACTCAATTCCGATAAAATTGGTATGTTATCCCATCAAAATCACTCATTTAAGATTTACAGCTGTTCTATTTGTTATCGTAGACATTCAAAATTACCACCAAATGGGGTGTGTACCCGAATCAGGTGTGAGGGGCTGCTTAACGAGATTGAGAGATCTGAAGAAAATTATGACCTCAACTTATTTCAATCTGAATTCATGATGTTAATACCAAAGGAACACACTGCTCAAGTTCCAAATGATATAAGATTAAGTTATGAAGATGAATTTAAGAAAATTAATGGCAAGGTTAATTGTTTGGTTGCTACTCCAACTCTTGAATTAGGAGTCGATATAGGGTCCTTAGATGTAGTTCTTCAAAGGAATATTCCTCCAACCCCAGCCAACTACTGGCAACGAGCTGGAAGATCAGGAAGGCGAAACAAAACGGGTGTTGTTTTTAGCTATGCACGAACATTACCTCATGATACACACTTTTTCTCTAATCCAGCTTCATTGTTAACTGGAAATATCAAGCCTCCCAAGTTTAATCTGAGAAATCAAGTGATGGTCCGTAAACATGTTCACTCCATCGTTCTTTCAGTGCTCTATAATAAATTAAACACAGAAGATAATTCAGAATTATCCAACGCATTAAGAAATATTATCCCTTCATTCATCCGAGGATATCTGTACAAACAATCAGATGAAACAGATAAATTTGTATATATTACTCATCGCTGGGATAAAAGTAAAGTTGAACCTCTGAAGGAAATGATAAATAGGTACAAGGATGAAATAAATGGTCTCTTAACTTCAGTATTCAAAGATAACTGGCCAAAAGAGGATGAGGATGTCGTTTCACTGGAAGAATATGAGAAGTATGCTGATGAAATGGCTATAACGTTATTGAAAGTCATCAACATGATACAACGAAAATTCCTTTGGACTCTTCAGGAAATCAATAAATTTGCCAAACTATCTACTGAAAGGGAATTAGATAAAGAGGAAAAGAAAAATCAATCCAAATTTATGAATCTTAGAAGGTCATTGACCGAGGAAATGCTTTCAAATTACACACTTAATATGTTATCAAAACAGGGATTTCTACCTGCTTATTTATCTTCAGGTGAGGATTTCAGGGCTGAAGTTGCTTTAGAAACACTAAGAGGAACTCGAATCAAGAATTTCGATTTATACAGGAATGGTCCCATTGCTCTTGCTGAATTCTCCCCTGGAAACCAGATGTATGCAAACAGCGCAGTATTTACTAACTCCTATTTTGAATTTCAGGCAAATGAGGAAACTATTGAACCCCTACTTTTCACCGTGCAGAACCAAAGGGTGGAAGAAGGAGAAGTTGAAACCTTAGGGTATGAGGAGGGGAGACCAACCTATATCAATAGTGTCCCATTAGCTAATTTACAGATGAGACTTGTTGGTCGTGTTGATTCTGACGAAGAGCTTCGTCGAGGTTTATCTGTTGAGATCCTTGGTAAACCTTTGAATGAACATTCTGGTGGGAAACATTATTCCATATCTTCCAAAATTATTAAACATATCAAAAATCAAAAAGTTCTCTTACTAAACATTGGTGCTACTAGTAAAATTTCTGATGGGATCTTTGGATACCCAATTTGTTCCGTTTGTGGAGCAACGCGATCACCGTTCGCCTCTGATAGAGAAATGGATCATTTTATGACATATCATAAGAAGCATTGTGGAAAGGATCCTGAATGGTTTGGATTACATATAAAAACCAATGTTGATGGAGTTATACTACCAACATATGAAAACGAATTTGATGTTATTAACCTTTGTGAAGCAATTATTTTTGGTATGGCAAATACTCTTCAAATAGAAAGGGAAGATGTAAGATATTTTAGCTATTCAGATGATCCGAATTCTACTCGTGCTTTTCTATTTGATCCTATGAGGGGAGGATCTGGTATAATCACACAACTAGTAGAACAATGGAGTGAAATCATAAACAAATCTATGGAGTACCTGAATAATTGTGAAAATGCTTGTGAGAAAGCATGTTATAGATGTTTGAAAACATTTTGGAATGAACGAAATCATGATACTTTGAATCGTCATAGAGCTATTGAAATTTTGGAGGAATTAAAATATGATCTGGAATATGAGCATGATATCCCTGCAATAATTGAAGAGGAGGTTGATCCTGGAGTAGGTACAATCAGCACTGAAGAGATATTCTACAATGCACTTGTACAAAGAGGGTTGCCCCAATTTAGCCAACAAATTGAAGTTGAAGTTGATTTTGCAGGTATACGGACTAGTACACCCGATTTTGTTCATCAAGATAATATAAGAGGCCTCAAAATTGCAATATATGTTGATGGGTTATCTAATAAGATTCACGGTAATCCTATGACTGCAAAGAAGGATGAGCTGATCAAATTGGGATTGGAGCAGAAGGGTTGGAAAGTCCAACGAATTCCCGCTTCGAACCTCAATGATCCTACAATGCTGGATGCTTACATAAATATTATTGCGGGTTATTTTCAATAATGAATAGGTTTAGAACAAACAAGGGAGCTTAATTATGATATTTAGAATTATCGATCGATCGATCGATCGAACGTATTGCTGATTGGGACCTTCCAACTAGGATCATGCTATTTTCCTAATAGTACAATCATGGAAAAGATCACAGAATCGATATTTCTCTTGCTTTTGAAATAATATTGGTAATTAATAAAAAGATTGCAAAATAAAGCAAAAAACCCTCATCAAGTAATAAATTAAAAATGAATTGATTTAATACAAATAAATTGAGTATCCAATTATTGTCCATTCCATTCCAAGTTGAAACTGAAAATATTATTCGATTATCAGATTTACAAATTCATGAAGTATTACAATCTCTTCTTTATGCAGAGGCATCAAAATACAATTTATTTAAAGGTGACATTAATGTCTCGCTAAATATTAAAATGAGAGATGGGGGTGTAGATGGACGATTTTTTATAAATGGACTTTATGATAAAACCATCGATGCAACCTCCTGGATACCCCATAAATTTACATATTTTCAATGTAAGGCTGTAAGAGGTTTAAGTCCAAGTAATTTGGAGTCTGAAGTTTTAACTAACACTGGGCAAATTAAACCAAGAATAATTGAAATTTTGCAAAACAAAGGAGCTTATATTGTCGTAGTGACAAAAGATTGGAATTATGATCAAGTTACAAATGCAATTGGTTATATTAAGAATGGGTTAAGAAGGGGAATTGATGTATCTGATAAGACCTTACTAGGGTCTATAGATGATATTATTATTAAAATTTATACAGCTCAAAATTTACGAAATTGGATTAATGAATATCTCGGCATTTCTTTGGAAGTAATTGGATTAACTACAGGATATACTCCTTTTGTTGCTGAAACCTGGAATGAATGGTCGAATAACGACTCGATGACAATACCAATGATGTATGTCCCTGATGATATTCGAACTGAGATTATTTACAAGATAAAATGTACACTATTTGAAAATTCAACAAAATCAAATATTTTTAGAATTGAAGGTCTCTCAGGTTATGGAAAGACTAGATTAGTTTTAGAAATATTCCGTTCAAATGGGCCTGAAGATATAATCCATACCTTGCAGAAAAAAGTAGTGTATTTTGATCAACCTAATCAAGTAACTGGACATATATTTAATTGGAGAAGAACCAATACACAAGCAATATTAATCATTGATAATTGTAGTTTATCAGAACATAAATTCTTCACAGATAAAATTCGTAATTATCCAAGTTTTGACCTGATAACAATAGATTTTGATGTTAATCCAGAATTATTACAAAATGCGAATTATTATAAACTTGGAGCACTAGATGAAGATTGCATAAAAAACATATTGAAATCTGTATATCATGGGATACCAGATGAAGATATCCAAAAAATTACCAATTTAGCAGAGGGCTTTCCAAAAATCGCAACATTGTTGGCTGAAACCGTTTCTCTTAATACTGAAAATTTAGCTGAACTAACGGATGACGGATTAATTACAAGAATGATAAAGGGAAGAAATGATTATTCTGATTTTAATGTTCAGGATGAATTTAAATTGTTAAAATTTTTATCCATATTTCGTCAAGTTGGATATTTTGAAGACAAGTCAGATAACATAATATTAATTTCATCTATTCTAAATATTGATAATTCATTAATTCACCCAATAATTAACCATCACATAAAACGAGGGATAATAAACACAAAAGGTAGATTCATTATACTATCTCCACCTCCACTAGCATTAAATTTGGCTATAAAATGGTGGACTACAAATAATCAAAATTATATCAAAAATGTTATGATTCAAATATCTAGTACAAACCAAAAATTAGTTGAAAGTATGTGTAGAAGAATAACTGATCTCTCGCATTTAAGTGAAGCTAAGATTTTTGTCGATGAATTATGTAAGGATGATGGTTTTTTTCACAATATAGATGTAATTTCTAGCCCATATGGATCTAATCTTTTTTCTTATTTAGTTGAGGTTAATGAAATTTCAACTATGAATTGTCTTAAAGAAACAATTGGCAGATTAACCACAAATGAACTTGAACAACTTGGTGAAAGTACTCGTCTACACCTGTTTTGGGCATTAAGAAAATTAATTTGGTGGGAAGGCAATTTTGAAGTTGCTGCTGAATTGTTTCTAAAATTCTCACTTACTCATACAGCTAAATATCACTCTAATTCATTCGAAAGTGAATTCTTGCAATTATTTCAAATATATTTATCTGGTACAAAAACTTCATATCAACAGCGAATAAAATTTGCTGAAAAAATATTGCTTAAAGGGAAAATAGAGGAATGCAAATTAATACTTAATGGGATTAGTCGAATTTTTTCGATACGAGTCCATAGAATGGGCGGTATTGAAAATCAAGGTAGTCGAAGACCTCAAAAAGATTGGGCACCTGAGAATCTGAAAGAAAGACTAGAAATTATAAAATCGGGATTTCATTTATTGAAAAAATATGGTTTAACTAAGGGAGAAATCGGTACAATAGCTCAAAATAACATTTTTAATTCTATACCTTCAATCCTTCGATTTGGATTGATAGATGAAGTAGAAAAATTGGTAGATGAATATAGGGCTGCGAATATTGATATGCATGATATGAGAAAGAACTTGGAATATACACTTGATGACGATTGGAAAGATATGTCTGAAGTAATAATTTCAAAAATTTCAAAAATGATTGTTAAACTCGAACCAACCTCATACAAAGGGAAATTAAGAAAATTTATTGTTGATATACCATTTTTCGTTGATATAGGAAAAAAATCAACATTTAATGAAATTGATTACAATATTGACAATTTAGATGCTTTAATGAGTAAAGAAAATATTTATAATAATTTAGTGATTGTTAGCCAAGGTCAAGTTAATCGAGGTAATGAATATGGTGAATTAATATTTCAAAAAATTGCAAATCCAGAAATGTTTATTGAAAAAATTATTGATATTTATCACCAAATCCCATTAACAGATATTCATGTGGGAGTATTATCTGGATTTTTAAAAAAATCGAGAGAAGTAGCTAATGAAGAACTTATTGAATTCACATTTGATATTCTTTATAATAATCCAAATTTACAAGATCTACTTGTTATATTATTGGGCAATATTAAACCACACTCAACAAATATTTCGCATTTGTATAAAATACTAGAGGAAAATTTAGTCGATATTGATAGGTTTTATAGTTTAATATATGGTGCTCCTTTACGAAATTTAAAACCTGAAGAAATTAACAAGTTAGGCTTGCTTTTATTGGGTAAAGATACAAAGGGTTATCAAATTGCTTTGGAGATCATAAATCAATATGCAAGAATTAACAAAAATCATCAATTCTTTATTCCTATAATGATTCAAATTACGACTCAAGAAAATATATTAGAACTAAATTTCTCACAACAATTCAAATACACTTATGTTCAAAATGCAATATATCTGGTTGACAACAATAGTGATATTGTTAAACCTCTACTAACCAATTTTCTGAATTTATATATGAAAGACTATAAAAAATTTTTACGTTGGAAAGATCAATTTGACAAGATATTTAAAAAATGCTTAATAAATTATCAACAAATTGCATTAGACACCCTAACTAGCTATCTTAATAACAATTATGATAAATTTTCACCGATTTCATTTTCTCTAATTTTTAGTTCAAGTTATTCGGAAAGAGCCAGTATGATATTTTCTAATATTACAGTTAAAACTATGAATGAGTGGATTAAAAATACAACAAATGGACTTGAATATTTTGCTATAATTCTACCATTATTTATCGCAGAAGAGATAAATCCAAGGTTTATTCAGTTGATGAAATCTTATCCAGATAAATGTGAGATACTTTCAAGTATAATGAATTCCAAAATAACAAGTTACACATACTCAAATTCTGAAGTTCCATTACTTGAATTCAGAGAAAATGTATTACAAAAATATATTGATGACGAAACAAGTTGTTTAAGTGAATGGAGTAGAAAAAATTTAGTTTACTTGAAGGAAAAAATGAAATGGGCAAAAATACACGATGAAGAAATGGGGTTTAATATCTGATGTATACAGACAATTTGATCGATTTTAATACTCAATTATATATTGAACTATTATCGATCATCGATTAAATTCTCAAGAAATGCAGAGATTGAAGAAGGATTTATCACCTGAAAGTTGTACTCTATGAGAAATTGTTGGGCTTTTTGATTCAGCATATTTGTTATCTTTTCAATATTCTTGTCTAAATTCCATAACAGGACAGCTGTTTTTATTTTAATTCCTTCAGATCTTAAAGATAGAATTTGTTTCTTCATTTGGCTAATAACATTTTCTAGAGATGCCCTTATTGATTTATCATCTTTGTTTGATTGGTACATTTTGCACTCGATTAAAGTTTGGCTGATAACAAAGTCAATCTCAGTATCATCGAGTTGCTTTCCTACAATATACTTTAGCTTGTTTTGATGCAAGATCCAATTGAAATAAGCAGACAAGATCCCATCTTTTGAATATATTAAATCCTTTAACACGGAATCTATTCCAAATAATGATACAACTGCTTCTGATTCGTTGCAATTTAAACACTTAGAACGTAAAAGTTTTCGAGGGGCAATTTCCCCTATTCTACTGCTATAAATCGGAATGTCGATTAAACAATTTTCACACCAAGAGAACATGCTTTTTGACTCTAAAAGACCGAGTGAATAAAGTTCATCTAGGTTCTGAAAATAAATTTCTTTTTCGATATCTAAACGAGTTATAATCTCAGTCATTCGTTTCAGTGATTCTTGGTGAAATGATGGAAAGATTTTCGGAAAAAAATCTGAAATCTGATCGATAATGTCTTCAAAATTTTCATAAATATTCTTGAAAAATTGCACCATTAAGTTACCTAATTTCCTTCTTATATTGGGTTCAACATCAAGGTTTTCAAAGATTCCATTCCAAAACTTATCAAAATCAGGAATCCTTTCTTGTACATAATGAAAGGAAAAATGGGGGTCGGTAATTAATTTTAATAGATTTTTGTTTTTTCGAGGAATCTCAATGAGAAAATATGTAAATAAATCCTTAAAATCGCTTTTTAGTTTTTCAGCTTTTTCCTTATCTTGTGCTAACATTCCCAATAGATTGTCAATTTCCCAGTCATATTTAGGACCTTCATTTTTTAGTATTGTTTTTAGCCCTCTGTGCGACGTTTCTTCAGAATGACTGGTATTTATCATGTGTAAATAACGGTTAAACATATTTTCTCCGAATAGTTCATCTCGGTGTAGGAATATTAACTTCCGCAAATCTTCATTTTCTTGGAGAACTTCAAACAAATCTTGAATATGAGGATATTTAATAATCAAATCAATCATTTGGTCAAGTTTCCAACTACTCGTTTTGTTCGACGATGTTACTTTGGAAAAAGCCTCGGTAAACTTCTCAGCGAACTTTTCAGACGACCGTAGATAATATGCAAATTCCCATCTTTTTCCTCGTTTAACTGAAGTTTTAGCTAAGACCTTGTTTTCTTCAAGTTTCTTTAAAATTCGTCGAATATTTGAAGTAAATTTATAAGTTCCGATTAATTCTTTTACAGTATAAGAATTTTCGAAATTTTTTTCAAAAAATTGCTTTACTTTTTCTTCATTAGTAACAATCTTGATAATTAGATCATCAGTTTTTGTTGGAGAAGCCAAACTCATATTCGTTAATCCCATTTAAACTTATTATACTTATTAAACTTATTATACTTATTGTACTTAATGCACTTAATGAGTATATTTTTTAAAAAGAGATCGATCGAAAATAAATCGTTAGGACTTCTATCTTATTATCCTGAACTGACAATCTATTGATATTATTAGATGTGCATAGGAATTTCTCTGTTTCCTATTCAATAATCTAAAAGTAGCTTGTGATGAGTAAAGTAATATCATGGTAGGAATTTCATTTTATTGAAATAAATTTATTATTTATTAATTATATTGTAAATTTTATTTACAAATTTTATATTAATTAGATAATTTTGGGGTAAAAAAAAATTCACATAGGGTAATATATTCTCACGTGGGGGGAGAACTTATTTCACATCAACATTTAACTGGCGCAAGAGGCTGGTTAAAGGCTGACAACATGGAAATTAATGGATTTGAACCTGCATTCAAAGAGGATTTAATTGTTCTGTATGAGACTTCAACAGGATCGGTCGGTTACTTAAAACAGATTTCGAATGAATTGAATCAAGTAGCCAAATATACATTAAAAGTGTTGGAAGAGTGTGAATGTGTTCAAAGTTGCTACAATTGTCTTCGTCACTATCGAAATCAATCAGAACACCCTTTACTGAATAAAATTGACGTAATTCCCATCCTGCAAGAGTTAGCGCAATCAGATGCGACATTGATAGACACATCATCTCAAAGTGGTCCGAAGGGTATAAAATCTCCTGATAAGGATCCATGCGGTAAAACTGAATCTCCAATTGAAAAGAAACTATGCGAGGAGATAGCAAAATCGCGATTGAAATTTCCAAAACTGCAATGGGTTCTCCAAGGAAGCGATGGAGTTCCAATCTGTCGCCCTGATTTTACATGGAAATCTCATAAATTAGCTGTTTTTTGTGATGGTGATGAGTTCCATTCACCTCAAAAGGCACCCGAACAATACCAAAAAGATATTGAGATCCAAAACAAATTAATGACTATGGGCTGGCAGGTATTGCGTTTTACAGGAAAACAGATTAATTCAGATGTCAGTAACTGCGTTGAATTAATTCAGAGTATTATAGGTAAATGAAGTTCGATCTAGTACTCTGTCAAGATGAATACGTTGGATACAGTTGTTTCAGCTTTATCCTTGCATCTTCATTTTTAAATTGCCAATTCATTGTTTTTCCATTATTGTTTCGCTGATAGGACCAAGAATCTATTTCTCTTTTTAGATGCATCTCATTTGAAATCCGTCCCGCAAGACATTGACGGGCAAGTACGCTAAATTCAATTTCGGCCATATTTAACCAACTTGCATGTATCGGCGTGAAATGAAACTCAAAACGTTTTAAGTAATGTCTTGCTTCTTCTGGTGGTAATATTTCATACATTCCCCGAGGTAAATGAGTGACGAGATTGTCCTGTACAAGGACAATTTTCTTAGCAAACGGATAAACCACATCGGCCAGATATTTTAGTATTTCAACCCATTCTTTCCGTCCTCTTGTATCTGTTATCACGATTTCTCTCCATCCCATGAGAGGTTCAAATATGATTGTCAAAGCCTTATTTCCATTTCGGTGATATGAATAATCGTATTTCTTGGGATGACCAGGTTTCATTGCAATTGATTTTCTTCTACCAATTACCAATTGCTTGGAGGTCTCATCCAAGCAAATTACAGGATACCTTGGATCATATGGTCTAGCATATACATCCAAAATATCTTCCATACGATAAACAAACTCTGCATCTTGTTTTGCAGGGATTACCCATGATTTTTTGTTCCAAGGCTTAAGTTCATTTTTTTTAATGTTTGGCGAACTGTCTCATGTGATATGTTTTCAACAATTTTTAATTCTACAAGTCTTTCAGACAATAATCTTAAGGTCCAGCGTTCCTTTCCTGCGGGCGGATCCCCCATCACAATGGCAATTAGTTTCGCTTCTTGTGATCCATCAATTTTCCTTAAAAACCTGGATGCAACGTATTTTTTGCGATTGACTGAAACATCCAAACCATCCAAAACGAATTGTTTCCGACAGTTTTCAACTGTTGTACTGCTTATTTCAAAAGCATCTTGTATCTTTTTATCATTCCAACTTGGGCCCTTAACGTCGGCTTTGAGAAGTATATTCGCACGTAAAATTTTCCTTGCAGGATGTTTGCCTGTTGAAATGACAGTATTGAGATAAACCCGTTCGTCAGGTGTTAAATCAACAATATAGAGTTTCCTTCGAGTCACTAAATTGAATAGTTATTTAACTAGATATAAACTATTCTTATCTAGAATAACGTCTAGATAAATCCCAACGAATTATCTTGACAGAGTACTAGATCGATTATCAACAGCAATAATTAATGAGACATCAACTCCTTGGAAAATTTATGAGATCGATCGAATCTTACAAATACCCAAGAAATGTGACGAAATTGGCCTAAAAGTATAGTCTTTTGTTCCAATTTAGACGATTTCTTTTCTTGAATTAGTCGATCGATTATTAACTGTAATAATTAATGATTTCTACATCCACATTGCTAAAGTAGTTTAAAGCAAAGGAATTGCATCCAAAGTTTCCTTATCGGGGCAGTTTTTCAATATCGAATCATTTACTTGAAAGGCAAAATTCAAATTAAAACCTATGTACGATATTCGAATAAGGGTCACTAATTAGACTTGATAGTACTTTAAATTCTTGAAATAGAATGTGACAGTGATTCTGTTTATGTTCTCAGTTGTCAATAGTTAAACACTAGTAGTTCCGAACACATATTCATCCATATGATCCTCATGGCTGAGAGCAAGAAATTTGGAATGGATGGGAACCATATTATTATATGGCAATACTCCCTCTTCATAAATTAAGATCTGCAAATCATAAATATCATTTACCAGAAACACTTATAAACAATAATTGAATTAATATTATTACTACTATTTAAAATTAACATTCAAATGAATGATTAATACTCATTGTATGGAGGGTTATAAGTGGGCAAACACAAAGATACAAAGAATAATGAAGATATAAAATTAAATAAAAAAGAAAATAAAATAAAAAATAAAATCATTCGTATGAGAGTTTATCAACCTTACAAAATCAAAGAGAAAAGTCTCTCAATACTATTTAAAATGGCAAAAAAATTCAATTTTGATGGTTGGTTTTTACTCCGTGACAAAGCAGTTGAGGTGGTCGTTCAAGGTAAATCATATCATATCATGGAATTTCTCAAGTATTGGAAAAATTTATTACCAAATATCAAAAAAGAGTTACAAACTAGTTATTCCTTCCCTACATATGATTTGCCTACATTAGTAAAATTAGAATCTAAGGAAGATGTTGAAGAAATGAGAAAGCAACTCTCATCCTTAAAAACAAAGCATAAAGAAGAAAGTAGAAAAAAAATTACAATTGCTAAAGAAGAGACTAGTAGACTATCCTATGGACACTTTGAGAAAATAAAAGAATTCAAGATGGAAAAGGAACCTAGTTCACATAAAGAATTGATATCTGGATTTCAGAAGAATTTAGATATTATTGCTAAACACCTCAAAGTTGATAAAAAGTTATTACAAAAGCTATCCGATAAATCTAGAGATGCAAGTCCTGAAGAAGTAAGAAAACTATTGAAAACTGAATTAGAAGGAATCGAAGACATTGATATAGATAAATTTCTATTTGCATCTTCAAAAAAATCGTTAAAACTGAATATAGAATTAATCGATCAAAAAGTAGACAAAAATGATAGGAAATCTAAATTATCAATATCGAAAAGTGATTTATTTGGTATATTAAATTCTTGGAATTTAGATTTAGATTTATCAAATATTGACGAGACAATAGAATTAGAAGATATGATGTTGGCTACAATCTCCGAATTAGGATATTTGCTAGGCGTTAGTAAACAATTTGCTAACCAATTAAAGAACTCAATTATCTTAAAAAAGCTACTTGGTTTTTCTAACCAATATAGTATTGCAATTGCTAAGCAAATAAATCAATTCACTGATTTCTCAAAAATTACTGTTTCAAAGCTTAGAGAATTGTTGATTTTATCAACTGCGGCTATTAATCCTAATGAAATTCCATCAGATTTTAGTAATTCAATAAAAAATGTTCATTTGCGGAAAATGGCACAAGTACTTCGTGATTATTGCTCAATTGTTGACAAGCTAGATAGAATCTCAAACTTGGTAAAAGTTAAAGGTGAAATATTAATAAAACATTCTTGGGAAAATGATAATAGAGCAATACCGATTCCAGACGGGGCGACTCTTACATTTTTGATGAAACAAAATGGAGAACATCAATATTTATTTGATAATCAAGAAAACCCTTTCTTAACATTTTCTGATTCTCAGATTAATAAAACAAAACAATACAGTTTTGATAATACAAAGATCTTTCAAGTTATTAATGATAACTACGAGGTTATTTCACCCAATATTAGTGAGAAATTAAAGATCTTAGATGATAACGGAAAACCTGCGAAAGAGGGACATTTAATAGTTTCAAGAGTTGTATTGAAAGGTGGAAAATTTTCAATTCTTGTTGATCAAGAAACATTGTTTTCTGAATTTCCAAGAGGTAAACTCTTAAATGACCTCGAATTTTCATTACAAATACAATTTCAAGGAGAAATTGATAATATCTATGTTGAGATTGATAATTCGTACCAAATTGATATTTCCCAAGTTAATATGTGTGGACCACTAAGAATAGATTCTTCCTTGACCTATCTTGCATACTGTATTCCAGTGTTAAGAATACCCCTAGGAATCGGGATCATTTGCGATTGTAATGCATTTCTTATTGATATGGATACTATAAATCCTGGTAGTTTCGAGCAATGGGACGAGAATTCATTCAAATTATATGGCACAATGATAAATCCTAGTCTACTGTTTCCAGATTATCAGCCTGGTATGACATTAACCTATCAAGAAGAAAGAAATCTAATTACTTCGAGATTACAGGAACTTGCTAGTGGAGGTCAGTTATTAAATGAGATCAGATCTCAAACTAAAGATCTTTTTGCAGAAGTTGGTCAATCCACGAATCTTAATTCTTCAAATGACTATGTCAAGGGCTTTTGGAGTTGGTTTGGTTTTGTAAGTAGTAATAATAGTTGGCCTAATTTACCAACCTTGAATTTGACTATAGAGCATGATGGTACGACTTATAACAATACGTATACCTTTAGTTCCTCACTTGGAGATCGCCCATACAATATATTAGGAAATTCCATCGATACATTAACTTTGGAAGATAATGCTGGGCAAATGGGAATTTTTAGTCATATAAATGAAATGAGAAGACATTTAAAGAATACAAGGGTAATCGTTCAAAATTTCGTTAATGCAGGGCGAAATGAATTTATTGGGGATGCCACCAGAATACTTTCTGATAATGTTGAAGATAATAAATACAATCCAGGAGGAATCTCTCTGAAAATAGAAACCAGTGATACAGATTTTTGGGGGGACACATCCTACGAGGTAGTTTTTGATAGTGATGTCCGAGGTAGATATTATTCTGCAACTTTGGCAGAAATTGATAGAGTCCTGCCTATTTTAGACGAAACTTCCAAACTAGTCAATTATCATTATTTACGGCAACGTACACTGAGTATTTTAGATAATTTACATCAAGGACACGAAGAATTAGGTTTAGAAAGATTCACTGCGGCATTAACTAGCTACACCAACGCTGAGAACATTGTTGATGAAGTAATACAAAGTATTGACACAATTTTGAGACAATTACCAGTAGAATATCTTCATTACTCATTTAGAGTAACACAAATAAATGATTTATTTGAACCAGTCGAAGACATTGATACACTTGTTTACGGAAGACCGGAAGTACTCGCATTATTATGTATATTTACTTTAGGCAATGATGAAGATATTTGCAGGGCAGCTACGATTGTAGGTTCCGATTATCTCCACTTTATTCCTGACGGAAATATGGCAAATTATACAATTGAAGATGTTCTACACTACCTCAAAAATTATGTTATCCCAGCGTGTAGAGGAGAAATTTATCTTCAAAGGGGTGAATACTTTGGAATAAATAGCTACAATCAGGCTTTAATACATTTTAATGAAGCTGCGAATTATATATCAGCAGATAATTCAGATAGCCTAATCAGTCGATATTTATGGTTGAGAATGGCTAGAACTTACCTAATGAAAGGTTATACAGAATATGCTGGGGCTGGATTAGCCTGGTCTGATGCGAAAACATCATTCTGTAATGTTCATGCGGATCAATATGGATCAAATAATCAAATTAGGGTGTCAGATCAATTAATAGATGAAGATGGAAATGAGATTAAGAATCCATTAGTACTATCAATGCGACTAGAAGCATGCCTCTATATTACTTACATCGATAGAAACATCAATCCCCTCGGTTACTCAGAAAATTATATTCCATCTGTAAGATTTTCCTGGATTTTGCAAAATACTAGAGATCAAGCTTTACTATTGAACGATGCAGAGAGCCTTTACATAAATTATATGGTTCAAGCAGAAGATGCAACTGCGAGAGTCAATAATTTAACCGATGTTAGAGATATGGCAATCTTTGAAAACTCAGGTGCAATCGCCTATAATAATGTGGCTATTGGAGACCGTGATGGAGCTGTTGCTCAAGCGGCTGATATTGATCTTAAACTCCAAAACGCAGAGGATGCTTCAGCTCAGTGGTCTAGATTAAGAACACTGTCTTACTATTATAACAACTTCGCCGCTGCTCTTTCAGTTATAGCAGGTGGGGCTGTAGGTGCGGGGATGAGTTTAGTTAATACAACAAAGAATGATGTGTTTCAACAATCCCAACTGGATCGTCGAGTCCTAGAATTAAGGAGTGCACAGTCTGTGGCTGAACAACAAGTAGCAATAGCTGAGTTGAGGGTTGTCGCTGCAGGTATAGAGATGCAAATTGCATCAATGAAAGTAAACATCTCAGAAAAGGCATTAGAATTCGAATTGTCTCGAGAATTCAATTATGCCAGATGGTTCCAACTTGCTGATGAAGTAAATGATATTGTTAGATTCAGACTTAGAAATGGTTTAACCCGATTGTGGTTAACTCAACGTGCTTTTTATTTTATGACAGGAGTTAATCCAGGTGTAGTTAGTTTTGATGTTAATCCTTCAAATACTTCGGAGGTGATTGTTGGTTTAGCGAATTATGAACAGAGTTTAATGGGACAAAAAATCCTTGACGCATTAACAATCATTGATAATGCATGGATTGCCTTCTATGGGACACCAACGTATCAAGGTCAGGAAAACGGATCATCAATAACTGAAACGGTTAATCTTCATGAATCATCAGCATTGTATAATGTTGACCCTCTTCAATTTCAAAGCTTGAAATCAGGAGGTGGTGTGATCGATTTTGAAATTCGTATCGAGCAACTAGATTGTAGAAGAGAAGGTACCTACCATAGATTAATTGAAGATATTGAAGTAACTGGCTTAATTGGTAACATAGGGTCTCAGGTTGAGATTAGTGCGGAATTGAGAAATTCCATTTATTCAACTGTAAGAATTTATGATCCTGAAAATAAAATAGATGGATCAATTGAAATTGTTGATGATTGGATTGCATCGGATACTGCAGGGCCATTCAAAGTAATTTCAAAACCCCAAAATTTTCAGGCTAGAGAACTTAGTGGAACCCTTATCCCAAATACGAATTTTAATATTAGTGCTCCAGTTACTACCCCAGTTCTGAGACCATTTGAATATAATGGGCTCGCACAAAACTATCAGTTGGAAATAAAACAAAGTGAGAACCCAACATTAGATTTTAGCCAAATTACAAGTTTATCAGTTAGGTTCAAATATGCATTAATGGTACATGATTTGCCCCCCGGATTAACTGATCTAAAACAATTGATTTCAAATGCATGTAGTTCACGAACTTTAGGATCTGTAATTTTCATTCACTTTTGGGATAATTTCTTTTCTGTTGGTGCAGATCTACAAGATAGAATTGCAACTTTACAATTGCAGGAAACTGATTTTCCATTGATTAATAGGAATAATCCGATACTGACTAACCTAGGGTTCATGATTTTTCCCAAATCATCGGTGCCTAATGGACCAATATCAATTCATATTTCATGTGATCAGCACACGGATGGAGCTGGAATCCCAATTGAGATTACTAGTACGACTTCTTCTCAGATTCTTGCTTCAGGTATAGATGTTCAATATTCCTTTAGCGATGCAACCAATGTTAATACAACATTGCCTCTTAACATATTTGGGGATCAAGACTTGACTGATGGCGTAGTCACACCATGGATGGGTCTATTGAATCCATCAATGCCTGCACCACCAGCAATACAGACAGGTGCAACTTTTACAATCCGAATCAATCTGACTGAAAATCCGGCATTCGATTTTACAAATTTAGATTTTGTCATAATGCATCTGGAGTTTAATCACGATTGAGGTGAAATAATGGAAAAATCAGGAGTCTCTAAAACCACCGTTTCTCTACCCACATCAGGCGGAGCGTCGTTAAGCATTGGAGAAACTTATCATACAGATTTATTAAAAGGAACCGGAAGTTACGAAATTCCACTTGATCTCCCTCCAGGAAGAACAGAATTAAATCCTATCTTGAGAATTTTGTACTCGAGTGACAGTGGATTCAGTGTCTTAGGACTGGGATGGATGATCCAAACCAGCCAAATTTCAAGAAGAACAGATATAGGTGTACCAAAATATAATGATCAAGAAGATGTTTTCGTACTAGATGGAGCTGAATTGTTAAACATTGATGGAATTCGTTTTCGATCTCGCATCGAGAAAAATTTCTCAAGGATTACCAAGACTAACAATATCTGGACAGTTAAGGATACACAGGGAACAACGTATACATATGGGGAGAATCAAACAGACAGATTATTTGACCCATACGATTCGGATAGGACAGCTGTTTGGTTCTTGTCCTCGATCCAAGATCGCAGGGGCAATCTCGTTAAATATTATTACTTTCGAGATAATAGGCAAATTAATTTTGATAGGTCTGGTCTTAGCAATGTAACATTAGGTACTGCTTCGCAGGTGTACCTTGATAGAATTGAGTATAATTTTTTGCATCTGACAACAATACCTATTCATACAATTAAATTTAATTATGATTTCTCAGGTCATAACGATCCACCACGAAATGATTTCCATACAAGCTTTCGGAACGGATTTCTCCTCATTACTGCCTGCTTATTGAGATCAATTGATATCGAAGTGAAATTACAAGGAAATTATACTGGAAAAATAAAAGATTACCTCTTTGAATATAGTCCTGATCCTCATTCTAAATTGGAATTGCTTACTGGTGTCAAACTCACTGGTTACGACGAGAATGGAAACGGATTATATTACCCAGCAGAAACATTTACTTATTCGAAGTTAGAGAATTTACAACCTCAGTTGGAGATTTTGGAAGGTGCACCTCAATTGGATTTTGCTGATCCAAACCTAGAAATTGTGGATATAACATTAAATTCTCTTCCAGATATCATCAGCACGCAAACAGGGAATCACACCGTTTGGTTAAATAATAAATGGAGACATGAGAGTAATCTAGGTATTGGACAGCAAAACTTCACACCAGGTACACAAATGATTGGTAGTCCAAATTTAATCCTGAGTCAAATTGAGACTCAATTTTCGGATGTAAATGGAAGAGTAGCGGCTGATTTACTAGGTATAAGTGGATATTTAGATAATCCAGGTTATGAATTATCCTACACCGATTTAGTTCAAAATCGATTGAGCTGGGGCTCTGGAAGGAATTTTTCAAATATACCAGCTTTTAACTTTCAAGACGGAAAAGCAAGAAAAATTGATCTTACCGGCAATGGAAAAATGGATGTTTTGAGAAGTGATACCCAATTTAACCATTGGATAAACACACAAAATGGAGAATTTGTTCATACAGGACTCTCAAACAAGGTTCCCAATGTCGACTTCAGTTTAAATGAATGGAAACTTGCAGATATAAATGGCGATGGGCTTGTTGATATCGTGAGGGTTCAAAATGGTAGAATCGAAGTTTATCTGAACTTAGGCAAAGGTGAAACGCTTGATCCTATAAACGAAACATTGTTTGAGCATAAAGAGATAGTGATGGCAAATAGTCAGAATCTTCGTCAAGGGAACGTAGAATGGAATGCTTCAAGATTGTTTTTCCTGGATGTTAATGGCAATGGTTATGATGATGCGGTTTACTTATACCCTGATAAGATTTTATGGTGGGCGAACCAAGGTGGTTTTAGTTGGGGAGATGAAATTCAAATTGACCTAATTGAAAACGGTAACCCTGTCAATTTACCAATAAATTTAGATTCTATTAGAATATGTGATATTAACGGTTCAGGATTACCCGGCATACTATGGTCACAACCCAATGAGCCCATGAAGTATTGCAATCCTGCTAGTGATACTAAGCCTTTGTTGTTATATTCCGTTGACAACGGTATTGGTGGAAGAACTGAAATTGTTTATAGATCATCAACAATTGCAGGCGAAAAGAGAGAATCGATCACCCGCATTCCATTCGCAGTAAATGTTGTAAAAAGTGTCAAGAAAATCGATACGATTAGTGGATTAGTCCAAGAAACGAAGTATGATTTTCTAGATGAAGAATTTGATAATTTAAGACGTGAATTTCTTGGATTTAAGGAGGTGATCATCACTGAAATTGGTGATGAGAGCTCTATTGAACAATTAAGTGAAACAACAATTACAAATATTAAATATCAATTCCATGATATTTCAGGATCCGATTTATTTGCGAAAGCACAAAATCGGGCCTCATCAGGGAAAAAGATCAAAGAAATAGTTTCTGGATTAGATACAAGTAGACCCTATCGAATCTCTGAGTGGATATATCAAACATTAAATCCTGTAGAATATAATAATCCGAGCTCAGTTGTTTTAGGAGTAAATGGTTTATCTCCTCGAGGTAGCTCGAATAATCTATTACCTGAACCAACTGGTTCAGCATTTATGACTCACGAGTTGACATTAATATACGATTCAAATCACGTAAATTTAGCTCAAATAAGAACAAATTCTGCAGGTGGGTCCTTAAAAATTATAGATTATAATCTAAGTAATGGCACATTCGATAGATTTGGCAGAGTCCAAAAAATTATTGAAGCAAAAGATATTTTAGCTTCTAATATCGTAGTTTCAGATGAAAGTATACTTCTAAGTATAGATAATAGTGTTCAGAATTTAATCATTTCAAATTCTACTACATCAATTAAATTAATCGCAAAAAAGCACCTGGTTAAAGAATCCCAAATAAAGTATGCATATGACATTTCTTCTCATAAAGTTAACTTTCCTTCGCAAATAATTTCACGAGTAGAAAACAAAATTATAGAGGAGATAAGAAAATATTATGATGGGGAGTCCTATATTGGACTTCCATTAGGTCGAATTACCACGGGGTTATTTGTACGAGAGGAAGTTCTTGCGTTGAGAGAAGACCAAATTAATGAAATCTATGGTGATTCACCTGTTCAAATACTAGATTTGTTATCATCAGGATATCATCGAGATAATTTAGGAAATTGCAGAATAAGGTTTCTACCACATTCACTATCTGAAAGAATTTTAAACTCAAATAATAGATTTAGATATTGGTTTAAGAGAAGATTTACTAAGATAATTAACATTTTTAGGAGAATTTTCCTAAAATGTGAGGGAAGGGGGTATTTTATAAACCTTAAACGTTTCAACCATTTACCCTTAAACACCTCAAATACTATTTTTGGTTTAACTTATGGTTCAATGAATCAGATGGGTCGGATTACCAATTTTGATTATGATCAATATTATTTACACACAATTGAACAAATTGATCCAGCGGGTAATCGAATAATCGGTTCACCAAACTATCGAGTTTCTAAGTTGGAAACAATCACTGATGTTAACGGAAATGTTTATACAAATAAATATGACTCTCTTGGTAGAATAGTAACCGTGATTAAACCAATTGATTCTGATGTTTCTCCAACCTTGGAATTTATATATTCTCAACCCGCAGAAATTCCGGGCTACATTAAAACTTCCACAAAAGATCAATCAATTGATAATTCTTTCAAATCTGTTGAATATAGAAATGGATGGAGTAAACGATTACAAACCCGTATTGAAACGAAAGATGTTAACAAGATCTTAGTAAGTGGAGCAGTTCAATATAATAAAAAAGGCAGTGTCGGTAAACGATATCTACCATATTTTGATAATACTTTCAGCTATAATCAGCCTCCAAGTTCCATACTAAGCTTTACAAGTTATATCAATTTTGTAAACCAAGAGGTAAAAATTTCTAATCCGAGCAGTTTTGAAGTTATTCGCGAATATGCAGGTTATTTCATTGAAGAATTTGATCGAGAAGATTTAAATCCGACATCACCACATTATAATACTCCTACAAAAACTGTCAAGGATCCTCGAGGCAACATTAAACAAATACATCAAAGGGAAGGAGGTTCAACCACAGTTAGTTCTTACGAATATGATGTGGAATCTCGATTAATCAGAATTAGAGTAACTGGAGGATACAGTGGGGATATTACAATCTCTTTCACTTATGACCTGTTAGGAAGGAAATTAAAGATTAAACATGTTAATTCCAATCCAGAATTTAAGTTTTACAACCCTGCAAATCAAATTATGCAATCTGTCAATGGCAGAGGTCAAGAAGTTAATTATTACTATGATAATGCTGACCGACTTACTCGAATTACTTATCCTAATTCTACAAACTCACCAATTGTTTACAGTTATTGTGATTTAAACGATAATTGTGATTCTGCAATGAATTTAGTTGGTAGAATTAGAGAAATTCAAGATGAACAAGGTAGAGTTGAGTTTAGTTATGATGAAAGAGGAAGATTAGAAGAACATAAACGAATTTGGAGTGCATTTGGGGTACAAGAAACTTATTCAGTAAATTTCAAACACGATTCTGCCGATCGTTTAGACACAATGATTTATCCAGAACTCGATCTGAATCAGCCACGTGTCAAAATTAAACATTTATTCAGTGATGGAAATCTTCTAGATAAAATTGCCGTTAATACTCCATCGGTATCTGAATCTATAATTTCCAATATTATTTATGATGAACGGGGACAGGAAATCCAATATAATTTAGGAAATAATTTACAAACAAATCTAAAATATGATCCAATCAATTTAAATTTAGTACAGATTGAAACCATAAATCAATCGGTAAATCCACCTCAGCATTTTCAATTTTTGCAGTATTGTTTTGATAGAGAAGATAATGTTATTGCTAAGGTTGATCATATAAAATTAAAAAGTTTTCAATACACATATGACTCATTATACCGACTAAATAGATATAAAAGTTTCAGCATTACTAATTCTGGTAACATTTCACTCGAATGTTCGGATATCCTTCACGATTTTAATACATTGTCACCCGATTTCCAACAAAATTATGCCTATGCACCCAACGGTGATTTGCTTCAATATGGTGATGTTGGAATATTTGAGTATTTTGAGACAGATTCAAGACCGTTAGGTAGAATAAAAACAACTAAACGGATTTATAATTTTGATGAAAACGGTTCGTTAGCAACTATACATTCAAACACAACTCCACCAATTATTGTTGCTGAATTTGAATATAATCCTAGAAATCTATTAGAGAGGGTGGATTTACCCTCGGAAAATAAATTTATATTATACAAATATGATTATGATGGAGAGCGCTCTTCAAAAACGGTTTATGACCGAACTACTAACGATCTTCTATCTGAAACGAGATCCCTCGGAAGATGGGTTACGTTTACAATGTCTAAAAATTCGGCAACTTGGGATTCAATTGAACAAATTATCTTTCATAAAGATAAGAAAACGGTTTTAATGGATAAATTAGGTAATATTACTTCATACATCCTGCCTGATCATTTAGGAAATTCTGTATTAGTCACGGATCCCAATGCAAATACCCAGTGTTATGTATCTTATTTTCCGTTTGGACGAGAAAAAGCTTCAAGTGGCTGTAATCAATTAAAATATAGGTTTCAGGGAAAAGAATTGGATAAAGAAATAAACTTGATTAATTTTGGTACAAGATTTTATGCTCCTGAAATTGGTCGTTGGATATCTATCGATTCAAAGATATTAGAAAATCCTGAACTGTTTGTATCAAACCCACAATCCTTGAATGCGTATTCGTATAGTGTTAATAATCCAACAACTTTGATCGATCCTGTTGGAAAATCACCTGGGAAGTATGCAGGACAATATATAGATACAGGACGTATTATACATATTCCTGTAAGACAAGAAAATGGTGTTGAAGTTTTGACAGGTTTTAGGATAATTGAAGCTAAACCTGGTACTTGGCTAAGCAAAGTTACCTATGATTTTGGATGGGGTAAGAAATATGGAAAAGAGACAGCTTATGGAGCAAGAGATCCCTCAATAATATTCCCCCTCGAAGGTAATTTGAAAGATTTTAACCCAGAAAGTATCCATCCAGGTCAACTTTTTGCTGTGCAAAGACAATCCATTAAAATGCCTGCAATACATGTTACTGGTAAAGTACCATCTGTACAAGAAGGGTATTCGGATCAATGGGCATGGATCGGGCTTGGTGGAGCAGGAGGTGGTATATGGGTTGGTGGAGAGTCACTTACAATTCAAATCAGAAATGAGAAAACAGGAGAAGTTGGTACTTTTAGGTATGATGGTATAGGTCACACAATTGGTCCTTTACCTTTCAGTTTTTCATTTCCCTCTGATAATTGGACATCATTTTCAACACCTTCGAATATTCACATGAACGATTTTCAAGGTCCCGCATTACATTCATCATTCGGACTTTATTTTACTGCCGAGAAATTGACCCTTTATGGACCAAAAGAACTTGGAGGTTTGAAAGAGCCTGTAGTATTACCCTCCTTAGGGGAAGGAATCGTAATTGGGCACTCAGGATCCGCTGGAATGTTAGAGAGACATGATGATTGAAAATGTATGAGTTCAAATCAATGGATTATTTACAAAATCCACTTGCAGTTGTTCTAATAGAAAGCAGTCTCAGTGAGGTAAATAAGTCTTCAAAAAAAATCTCAATTTCTAATGTAAAAAACAGAATTGGGTATTTTATATTAAAAGAGATCGAGATAAGTTTAACTAGCTCTAAATTTAAATTTGGTTATTCAACGGAAAAATTAAAATTAACCTCTAGAGAGCTTGACGAAATAATTTCTACATTCAAAATGCTTACATCTTCAGAATACTTTGAAAATTTTTTGACTTGGATATCGGAAATATTGTATGGAAGTTCAATAGGAATGAGAAGAAGATTTGGATTTACAATTTCTGAAACATCAACAAAAGCGTACGTTGAAAATTGTTCTATGGATCAATTGACAACTGATAATATTACAATATCATCTATTAAAGGAGAAACGAATGATAGCAATATTCTCTCTTCAAACTTAATGAATATTGGATATGGTTTAGAAATTCGCGGAAAAAATCTAGGTGCCGAAAATGTTTATTTTGCACCAATTTCCAATAAAGCTCTTGACTCTTTTCTATCTTCCATCTACTTTAATAATACTATGCCTAATAAAGTTCATAAAAGAATTATCGATTTAATTTTTGGATCACATAACCCTGTAAAAAATAAAAGAATCGTATTATCCTCCATTAATGAAGGTACTGCAAAAAATTTTACGTTGGACGTGAGGGATATTATTACCAATTTCAAGATGTTGATAATTTTAGTGGGATTTATATCCGAGTTATTGAATCTAAAAATAATTGATGAATCAATTTTATTAACAAAAAACGCAATTATGACTAGTTCGCAAAAGTTCTCTATGGAAATCGCATATATTTCAATTGATTTGTTTAATCTACCTAAGAGCATCAAGAAATATCATATTGATAATCCTAATGGCTTAATATCAGTATGGATTGCAATTAAAGGTAGATAATAATATGAAAGAGAAGCTCCCTGATTTTCATAAAATAAAATCAAGTTATAAGTTTTTATTGGAAGAAACTCGTAATTGGTCCTTAGATGGAACGCAGCAATCAACCGTTTATGATACAGCTTGGGTAGCATCTTTATCGAACCGTTCCGGGGATTTATTATATCCTGAAGCATTGTACTGGATTCAAACAAATCAAAATAAAAACGGGAGCTGGGGTTTTGATGTTTCTTTTAATTCTTTATTATCAACCCTCTCATCTATAGCTACACTACTTGAAATAGGAAAGTTAAAAAAAAACATGCATTTAGGAATAAATTTTCTAAATACCTCAATTAAGCAAGAGAATATCATTCGATCAATAGACACATCTCATGGAATTGGGATATCACTTCTATTCCACTCTTTGATAGACCGTTGTGTTAGTAATGGGGCTGAATTTGAGTTTAACTATGAATCATATGTTAAAAATTACTACTTCAAGTTATTGAAGCTAGGATTTTTAGAGCGTGAATGGTCTAATTCGCCTTTATCCTTCGTAGCAGAAATATTGCCCCTCCATCTAGATTTTTCCTTCCTAGGAGATATAAAATTAAAAGACGGTTCCATTGGATCAAATCCTTCAACAAGTGCATGGTATTTAAAATTGTTAAAGATGCAGGATCAGGGTATCAATAATAATATTACATCCTATCTTCATTATATAAAGAACAATGATAACGGCTGGCCATCATTTTCAAGCTCGGAAGTTTTCACATCTACATTTATTGGGTATATCTCCGCAAAGGTTTCTAGACAGCTATTTGCAAGTTTTCCCGCGATCTCAAGAATTATCTCTTCTAATTGGCGACATGATGGTTTAGCTTTCAATGGTAATTTTCCTTTTACTGACTCCGATGATACTTCATTAGGATTATATCTAATGGATCTTACTGAAAATAATGGGATCCCAAATGAGAGGTGGGATACTTTATTAGAGTTTAAAGGAAATGAATGTTATAATAATTACAAGTCTCGGTATTTAAATCCAACTTCCAATAATGCAACGTACGAAAATGAGAAATCTTATTCACTAAATCTTCATATTCTTGATGCAATATTTCACTCAAAAAATTGGAAACATAAAGATGAAGAAATAAATTTTATCCTTAGCTTTCTAGAAGACGAAATTAAATTATCCGGTTTCTCGAATGATAAATGGCATATTTCTCCTTTGTATAGTAATGTGCATGGTATCTTGAGTTTAGCAGATATCGATGAATCATTAGCTGAGAAATGTATGAGAGGTATAACTCAAAACCAAAATAAAAATGGGCTTTGGGGGAAAAATGGCACAGAACTTGAGGACACAAGTTTAGGCATTTTAGGTTTATCTTATTATAATAATGAGGTTGAAAAAATTGACATTTCAAATCTGTATGAAGCTGTTGAATATTTAGTTAGTGTTGTAAACGATAGCCATTATTATCAACTAAAAATCTGTCCTCAGTGGGTATCAAAAATTCTATATGATCCAAAGGAGATAAGGGAGATGCATACAATTGCAGCACTTAGTGTTTGTATTAGTGCACTGCAATCTTCAGATTGATCAATTTTACGATCGATCGATTATCATAAGTCATTGGATGATCGAGAGGCTATTCATTTAATCGGCTAGCTCAACTACAAATCTTCAATTATTGGAAATGAAAGTAGTACAAGAAATTTAAGAAATTTATTCCTCTCATCTGAAGTGTCGATATATGATTATCCCATTGATAATTCAGAATCCGGACCGACGCTAATCCCTAATGAATCCAAAACCGGACCGACCTTATAAAATTGAAAACAAAAATTATTTTATTCGGACCGTCAAATTATTTGTATTTTTCTTTATATAATTTTGGCCATTATTACTAGTATGGAATCATTACTCGAGCTTGATGAAAAAATCATTGTTAAATTGGATAAATACTTTCCAGGCAATATCTTCATAGATGATGGGATGGTCGCAATATGTAAAGTTGGCTCATATTTAGTGGAATTAGATATTTCTGGCAGGACAAAGACAGATCTTTCTTTACTTTACGAATTATTTGAGGACGAATGGGCAGAAGTCTATGGACAAATTATAGAATTCTACGACTATGAAGACAGTTATTCCATAGCCGAGGATATCATGAAATCAATATCTGACAAAAAAGTTAGGCGATATTGTGACAGGATTACAAAACAGATAGAAGATGAATCTGATTTAGAGATTAAAATTGAACTGTTAAATAAACTATCTGAGGATTGTAAACTCTCTTTGGAAGAATTACCTCAACTAGAGGAGGATTGTATTTATCATACGTCCAGAAATCTATTCTATGTGAGGGGTAGGAAATCCAGAACAAATGAGACAATTAGAAGATTTACAGTTGCAAAACATGTGCTTGAGTTTCTCCAACAGGGACATAAATATACTGTGAGGCTTGAATTTAGTAATAAATCTAATGCCCCCAAAGTCAATTTCCATGTTTCTGAAGGGACTTTCGACAGGGATATACTCTATTCCAAACGAAAACCACCTTTTTCTAATGGTGATAATAGTTTAAGGTTGAACACCCCAAAAATCCTCCTAGAAAGGCTCTGGAATGATAATAATGAATTTGAGGTTTTCATTAGGCTAATAGAGAACGAAATTGAATTTCTACTCTGTGAATAATACCAGTTTTTACTTGAGTACGATTGGCTACTAGTTTACTAATGAAAACTCATTGATATCCTCTACTCTCCGGTTTCTTAATACATTTTTTCCAAGGATTTGAATTATCCATTCAAGGACCTCAGAATACTTAATAAATACAATCAGATCAGGGGTGCCGAATTCCTTCTTTTTCCCCTTGTTATAATTGGGAACATTATTGATAACCATCCACAATTTCTTAGCATGAGGGGATTTCTCAACTGTCCACCACTTCCCGACCTTCAATAAGAGAGATTTCCAATTGGTTCCAGGCATAAAATACGTACGCATATGCAAATTATTGGCTGTAATTTTGGTACTCGGATACAATGATTTCTTGAAGTCCTTGTCTGTGATGATAATCCCAAAGGTTCTGAACAGAATTTCTATTCGCTGGTAAAAATACATTCGGTATTCCCGTAGTTTTTTCTTATTAGTTCGAAATAGTTGATACCTCTGATTTCTGTAATGAATGGATTGATTTCTCGATATATTGAGCTGTCTTTCCACCTCGGTTTCTTTCCCCTTTATCACCTGCCAACCTCTGCTCAGATTATTCCATGGGATCTTGTGCATGTAAGCGCCGATTTTCTCCCAGAGATTGTGATTTATGCTTTCGGAAAGTTGGTATGATCCAGGTGTATTATCAATTTCCTCCAAATGTAATCCCCGATTTAGTTCCACAATATTTCGGGTAAGTAATTGATGCTCATTTAGGATCTCGATATACTCATCGTACCGGGTTGATAATATTATTAACTGTTCAGTATGATCTACCTCATTGATTATTATAGGCTGTGATTCAGTCATTATTAGAGGTTTGAAGTTCTGAGTATTTAAGCACGGAAGTTTGTTATTTTAGTTTGAATCCTAAAGATTCTAATGATTCGCAATTTTCTAGTTTCTAGTTTGCTCTTTCATTTATCCACTCTGGAATTTCATGAAGATGTTTTTTATCATATTCAATTATATTCCTATTTTCAATCTCTGATTTCAAAATTTGGAATTCTTTGGAGTCTGGATTGTCAATGATTACTGATTGTATGACCTCTAACATAATGTATCTATATAACTCATGTTTTTCGTATTCATGGTTTACAATTTCGGGGCGTATGGGTATTGAATTTCTCTTCAATAAATCACTTATGTCTGTTGGGTCGTTCTGTTGGAAATTTCTTATTCTCTTCAATAACTCTCCATATTTTCCTTTATTAATGGTATAACTTACCTTTATCTTTTTTGTATTTTTATTATCCAATATAGTTTTACAACAGATCAATATAAGATCCGAAATCTCTCTTAGCTGTTTTATTTTATTCCTATCACTGGTTATGTTGTCATAACTTTTATAGTGCTCAATTTTGGTTAAGCGAGGTAAATAGGCAGCAAATGCTATCATAAAAAACAGATCCAAGAGGACCACTGTTAATCTAACCAAATCACTCCGGGTTTGCCACATAATTACATATGATATCATAACACTCAGTAGAATAACAAGGGACAGATTTCTTAGTAGCCTTGATCTGAATTTTTTTACCCGCTCATCCAATTCTTTATCATAATCTAGTATTAAATCCCTATAAATAACTAGATCAGATAAGGTATTGAATTTGTCCCCGAACACAATAGTTTGATTTTTTATTTCACTCGAACTATTTTTATCCGATCTTGCATTTTTCATCATCTACTATATATTTAATCACTCTTTATATAAATAAACCAATTTACTTTGACTATTTGTAATAATTTTGAACTCTGAGTTTCCCTTTTCATTCATTAGTAGAGCTTATTAAAAAACCCATATTAAAATAGCTTTAAATCGAAAAATAACTAAGTTTCACGACAATTCGTGCGTGTCTTATTTTATAAAGAGTGGTACTAATAAATAAAGGTATGAGCTATTTGATTTAGTATTCTTTCAAAAGCGTAGTTATTTTGGTTGTGTTAGTGTGTCGGGTACTACCAAGAAAATAAAAAAAAACTACTACCAAAACCGTTCGAAGTATAATGTTTAGTGTAGAAACGGCATTCTAGTTTCTAGTTTGCTCTTTCATTTATCCACTCTGGAATTTCATGAAGATGTTTTTTATCATATTCAATTATATTCCTATTTTCAATCTCTGATTTCAAAATTTGGAATTCTTTGGAGTCTGGATTGTCAATGATTACTGATTGTATGACCTCTAACATAATGTATCTATATAACTCATGTTTTTCGTATTCATGGTTTACAATTTCGGGGCGTATGGGTATTGAATTTCTCTTCAATAAATCACTTATGTCTGTTGGGTCGTTCTGTTGGAAATTTCTTATTCTCTTCAATAACTCTCCATATTTTCCTTTATTAATGG
>MDVR01000114.1 GCA_001940725.1 Candidatus Heimdallarchaeota archaeon LC_2
ATTTTTACTCATTATGAAATCTCACCTCTTCTTTCAATTTTTACCTCATGAAATACAGGGTTGAAATTCAAGAGGACTTTCGTTGCGTACCTAAATATTATGAGACTTTCAACTACAAACAATACACCTGATAAATAGAAACTTGGGTCAGAACGAGCAAAAAATAAAATCAACATACCAATACTGAGGAATAATATTGCTAACTGAATAATTAACATTGCAAAAATAGTTCTCGAGAGCGAATAACCCATTGCATATCGATAATCATCATTTAACCACCGTGAGATCTGAATTAAAGTTAATCCTAGAAAGAGTAAAAATAGAAAAATAATCATATAGCGATCTATTTCAACTGAGATATTCTCATCAGCCAACGAAAATGAATTAGATATCACAATCAAAATTGCAAGTGCCCCTGGAACATAAAATCCTGCCAAAATGTATACCATTGGTTTTGAGAGTACTGAAACAGAATTATCTGGAAAAGTCAATATATTGCCATAAGGTACTTCAACGCTTTTTTGACACTTCCAACATTTACTCGAATGAGCTGGAATTGTTGCCTTACAATTTCCGCAATTAAAAACTTTCATAGAATTGCATGATGAACATGATCCTCCAATAACGGTTGATTTACAGGAAAGACATTGATACTTCTGGGACTTAAATGCACTTAGGATTTTGGTCGATATTGGGATAGAAATTTTTGGAATGTTGTAATGGTCTTCCTCATTATATGGGGGTTTATGCCATTCTTCACAGTAAGTACAGAGTTCGGATTCAAAAGTTGAAATAAACCCCCAAAGCAAAAATATTCCTACAAAGGTGACAATTAACAAACCAACATTGAAAAGTGGAAGTTCTATCCCAAATAATTTCATAGTATCTGTATCCTCATCTGCAAGAACCAGAGAACCATTCCATAAACCGTGGATAAACACAGCTAATAGAAATGCCATGATTCCGTTTCTATAATCTTGATTCAACAATATTTTACGATTGGAATTCCAAACAGCTAATCCAACACCCACTCCGATAATTGCGGACGTAAATAGATGTAGCGGATTTAAAGAACGAATCATTACTTGAGCTGATACAATTTCCCAGATTTCTTCATTGTCTAAATCAAACAGATAGCCAAGATTCCAAACATACCAATAAGTCTCTAAAACGTTAAAAATTGCCCCAGTGATAGACCCAACTAATACAGATGTCTTTAAACTTTGTAGCAATCGAAATTCTCGATCTGAATTTTCACGAGTTAATAGTCCTTTAGAAAGGTAATAAACAGGAACTGCTTTTGCGATTTCTTCAATTGTGGGTGCAATAATTGCACTAAACACAAATATTCCAAATTCTAAATCGTAATTAATAGCAAGCACAATTTCTAGCAATATCGCTCTCGAATTTAATGTTAAAGCAAAAAGAATTGAAACTATACCACCTATCAAGGCATATTCAAATATGATCTTGAAAGTTCTACGATATGTCTCTCTATAAAATAAAAACATCAGAAGGGACATATAGAAAATAAATGACAGTAAAGGTCCTATTAAGAAAAATATTGTTCTTGCCTTTATTACAGAACCCTCTTCAAACGAATTAAATTCTTTATCTGAACCTATGTAATACAATAAAATTAAAACAGAAGCAGACAGAATGGAAAGAATAAGTAATATTTTTTTCGGAAATGGAAAAAAACTTTGTTTATCAAAACCATCAAATTTAAACGTTTGAGGTTGGGCTTTTGTACTTGACCCACTTAATACAGTATCCGATGATAAAATATTCCCTCTATTTCCCTTAAACAATAACACTACAATGGATTTGTATTATTTAATTATTTTCTCGAAATGGTAATTTGATATATAAATTCGTTCTAAATTCGTCTGTAATTATTAGTTTATACTTATTTTGCACCATTCAGGTGTGTTCAATCTTTTCGAAGTTTTTCCAAACTTAATTTTACAAAAACCCTTTGTTAGCCTCTCACACTACTAAATTGTATGGATTTGGGGTATATTGAATGAGATCGAAATAACAATAAGCGATCATTGGTTTCGAGAATTTGATTTTCGGGATAATGATCCATTTTTTTATTTGAAGGTTTAAACAAAACTATCACGGTATACCCCAATTTTTCAATCTTTGATATGGATTTATTATGAAATGTATCCCCCTTTATTACAGTTTGTTCAAACACATGATAACCCTTGAATATTTGTGATGCCTTAATTTTTAAATCACTCAATAAAATCTGAAACATCGCTCGGGAAGTAAGAATACCCGGTGAAATAACTTGATTTACTCCTATTTTTTGAAATACTTCTACCTCTTGTTCCTGATCTACAATTTGTAATATTCGAGGATTGCGTTCACTTCTCCTAATCATAACATCTAGGAGTAAAGAATCTGCAATTTGTTTGAATCCATTAATAACCAAATCATCATCAGTAATAATTCTGTTAATCGTATCAATAATACCCTCTTTAGTACAATATACTATTTTAAATCCATTGGCTTTCGCGATTTCGTAATCAGATTCATTAAAAGTAAAAAATTCTATATTTGCATGATCTATGTCCAAATGTTCGACCATATGACCGACTTCTGGAGACCAACCAGCAATCAATATTTTGTTGTATGCAATTTCTTGACTCGATCCCCCGCTTTTGAAATATGACAAATCATCATGTTTGGTGAAAAGAGCTAAAACTCTTCGATTTTCGGGATAATCAATTAAATTATCTTCTTTTTCAAAAATTTTAAGATCCATGAAATTTGAATCAAGTAACCCAATAATTACAGCATTGGTTAGGTGCCCACGATTTTCTTTTGTGTTGGTAGTTAATACTACCCTAAGAATACTGTCATCATGCTCTTGATTTGGTAAAACAAAATGAGTAAAATTCCTTACAGTTGCATTAATAAAAGATCCGAGTAATCTTTCATTATGATAGGTTCTTGTTATTCCCACAATCTGCCCATATTCAATAGACAGATGTTCATTTGTATTCGCATAAATCAGGAGTCCTGGTGCCAAGTTTTCTGCTAGTATTGACGATTGAATAATATGGTTATCATCATCCAAAAATAGGTATAATGCACTGGCTCTATCAAGAGCCAATAAGTCCAAAGTCTGAGGGTTTTCAATTTCACCTAAATATGCTCTAAATCCTTTTTTACGGGCATGTATAACCGCTTCTTCATCCCTATCTATTATTACAACCTCAAATAATCGATCGATAGCGAATAAAGCGATTCTCACAACTACATCTGTAAATTTAGCAAAAATAATATGATTTTCTAAATCAAGTGATTCTGAGGGCAAATCGTAGTTTCCTACTGATCTCATGACTACTATTTTATCAATCGCTATCTGAGACAATAAAGCAAGAGTTGTTATGCCTGTAATTATTAATACGATTAAAACCACTTTGGTGAAATCATTTTCGGGTTGAATATCTCCAAACCCAACAGTGGATACAGTTACAACAAGAAAATAGAGTGCATTAAGAAAAGACAATCCTTCAAGGGCCATAAAGGAATAAATACTCAAGCTGAAAACTATTGAAACCAAAAGGATAGCTATTTTTCCTCTTTTTGGGAACTCTTCAAACGATGCCCTTGTTACCATAATTTTTCATGTTTAACTATTATTTGTTAAATATAAGGGCAGTCGAATATCGAAATTATATTGAAGATCTATAAAAAAAGGATAATATGGATAGATTTCAGATTGTGAGAGAAATTGAATTAGCACACAATCGAATCAAAAAATATATTGTAAAAACTCCGTTATTAGAGTTTGAAGGGGAAGCTAAGAGTAGTGACAAAATATTTCTGAAATTAGAAAATGCACAACATACTGGGTCATTTAAACTCAGAGGGGCGTTAAACAAAATATTAAGCTTATCTTCTGATGAATTGAGTTTGGGAATTATTGCCGCTTCCACAGGAAATCATGCCCTAGCTACAGCATATGCATTAAAACTGACAAATCGTAAGGGTACAATATTTCTCCCAAATGAAGTGGTTGAAACAAAATTAGCTAAATTAAGTAAATTTGATGTTGATCTGATTCATTATGGAGATGATTCGAGTGAAACTGAAATTGAGGCTCGAAAGATTTCGATAGAAAGAAATAAACCATTTATTTCTCCATATAATGATTATCAAGTAATTGCAGGTCAAGGTACAATAGGATTGGAAATTTATAATGAGTTCAAAACTGTAGAAAATGTCTTTGTGACTGTTGGAGGAGGAGGTATGATTTCTGGAATTGCATGTTATCTAAAACACGTAAATCCAAATATCAAGGTTTATGGATGTCAGCCTGAGAATTCAGCAGTGATGTATCACTCAATCAAAAAGGGTAGAATTATCCAAATGGAATCCAAAACAACAATTTCCGATGGAAGTGCTGGGGGAATAGAATCGAATTCAATTACCTTTGAATTAGTCCAAAATAATGTAGATAAATTCATATTAGTTACAGAAGATGAAATAAAAAAATCAATGAAGGAATTATTTGGGAAAACAAAATTAATTGTTGAAGGGGCTGCTGCTGTGGCAATGGCAGCTTATAATAAAATTTCAGAAAATCTCTCGGGTGACTCGGTAATAGTTATTTGCGGAGGTAATATCGACACCGGGTTATTTAATTCAATAGTCGGCTAGATTAGTATCGAATAATTAGTGAACATTGCAATATCAAATCAAGTTTACAGAATTTATTTGAATGGATTATATTTTCTACAATTGTGTTTGAACAGGAAAATTCCATTCAACTTCGAAAGATACCAATACTTGCGTTAGGTTTTGCTTCAGTTACCCTCTCGTGGTCTCTTTTTAACCTCGCAGTGCCAGTTATACTTGAAGATGATTATAATATATCATTGTTTTTAGTTGGATTTATCATGACTTGGGATAATATTATCGCATTTTTTATTCAACCAGCAATTGGCTCATATTCAGATAGAACTGTGACTCGAATTGGGAGGAGAATGCCTTTCATCATCCCAGGGATAACATTTGGATCGATATCATTCTTCCTGCTTTCCTATTCAAAAGAAAGAGTTTTAATTTATTTTCTAGCAAATATCGTTATTTTTAATTTGTTTATGGCCCTTTATCGATCACCTTCTGTCAGTTTACTACCAGATCTAGTAAAAAGTAAGGATCGTACTATAGGAAATGGTATTGTAAATCTTATGGGTGGTGTTACTGCAGGATTGAGCTTCGCAATTGGGGGTAAGTTTTTAGCAGATGATGAAACCAGATCAGCATTTGCATTTGTTTCAATTGGGATGATAATCTGTCTTTTATTTCTTGTATTTTTTATTAAAGAACCAAAATATGATAAAATTGCACTTCAACAAGACAAACAATATAGTGTATTCAAGCAATTAAAAGCTGAATTTAATCGAATTATAAAGTCTGAGGATAGGTCATTATATTTCATGTTATTAGCGATTTTAACATGGTTTATGGCATGGAATGCTATTGAAGCATTCTACAGCATATATGTTTCCAAAACGTTTTTACCAGATATTGATTCTGAAGAAGCTGCGGGTGAAGCGGGAGGAGTATTATTTATTTTTCCAGTAGTTTTTGTTGTGTTCACAATAGTTGGAGGATTATTAGGGGGTAAATTGGGGAGGATTAAAACTATGAAAATTGGATTATTATTCATGTTAGTTGGATTAATTATGGCATATTTTGTTGAAATAGACACATTTTTCGGGGCAGACATGGGTTGGAAAACAAGCTTTCGAATCATATTCGTAATTGCAGCAATTGGATGGGGATTGGTAAATGTAAATTCAATAGTTGTTGTTTGGGAATTAAGTCCCGATAACGGAATTGCAACAGGAGTATATTATGCATTTGCTAGTTTGGCTGCGGTGCTTGGACCCACGATTGCTGGATTTTTAATGGGAATTGAAATCAAAGCCCTGTTCCCTTTTTCTATTATTTTCATTGTTATTTCATTTTTTATGTTATTTAGAGTAACAACCGGTGAGGCTGGTCAAAAAAGTGAAATGTTAGGACAAGCAATAGGAGAACTTGTTGATTAAAAATATATTTCGATCGACCCCTATGATTATCGATGGTTGTAACACTTCCACATTACTATGCATAATATACCCCATTCTCATTTATTATAATATGTTTGTACTATCTTTTCATTACACAACTCACTCGTCATCCCCTTTTTATGACAATTTTTATATACAAACTTGCATATATTTTATTGACAACCATGAACAGAAATCTTTACAGATCAGTTGTATGTTTAATACTTCTCGCGATCATAACCACTTTATCTAACTCCACCCCAGTCCGCAGTGACACTATTGGTAATTACACTTTTACTTCGGAGGCTCGATCGATCGATCTAGGCTGTCTTAAGATAAACTGATCAATTAATTGAAATTGTGATTGATGTAGTCAATCAGCAATATTTTCAATTAAAAATCATGCAGTGGAATGTGAGCTTCGCTAAATTAGTATTTTATTTGAGGTGAAAATTAGACAAATATACTGTATTTTGTCCTCTCAAGTCCCATTTCATCGCATGCGATTTTGACAAGCAATAAAATGCAGAAAGAAAGGAAGACATGTTGTTTTATGGGATTTTCGTTTACAACTCGTGGGCTACCTAGTCCACAGTAACCTTTGGCATAGGCAAAGGTTCGTTCCACAGCATTACGTCGCCAGTACACCTTCCAGTAGGTGTACTCGCTCATATCAGGGGGAAGAAATTCCTGAATTGATTTATTCTTAAGATCCGTTTTATTGGGGCGGATAATACTGGAAGCTCCAGCTTCCTGTATTAGTGTCCTGTTTTTCATGGATGAATATCCTTTATCTGCAGACACCGCAGTTGGTTTGGGGATTGTTTCAAGCGATTTTGCTAAAATATTTTCAAATGCTTTTTTGTCATTGACATTTCCTGGAAGCACTTGAACTGCAATTGGGATCTCAGAATGGGTTATCGTGGCAGTCTGCACACGATAACAAACATCAAATCCTTTTGGTGTCCTCCCAAGCCTTGCATAATCGCAATTCTTTGCAAACTTAAAGTCTGGAGACTTCTTGTTTTTGGATTTTCTGTCACTCCATGCATCAACATGTGTAGAATCAATGGCAAGGTGGCGACCTCGCACCTTGCCTTGGGCCTGCAAATAATCTACAAGCTCGTAGAAAAATTGTTCAAACGGATCCGGACCTATGTAGTGCATGAATCTTGAAAATGTGGATCGTGAAGGAACTCCTTCGTCCGTCCCAAACCCACAAGCGTCCATGGCATTTGATGTATACTTCAGATGGCAAACTAAAGCTTCCAGCGAACTCATTTGTTTAACATAAAAAATAATAATTGCCATAATCATGGCAGACGCCGAATAATGCCGTCTTCCACGAAGTGGCTGATCCCAGCCACTTTTAGTGGCAATGTCCGAGAGTCTTTCGATAAGTTTTTCGGGGATTTCCTTGAAAATTTGATTTGCAGGTAGTTTATTACGCATGTTCTAGACAAACTAGCGGAAATTGCCTGCGTCTTTAAATTTTCCCGATTCCTGAAGCGAAAGCTAGACTGATTAGCTGATGACTAGAAAGAATAGGGATTCAACGAAACTTGAGACAGCCTAGATCGATCGACAATCTGAGAAATTGATGATTTAAGAAGTGATATTTAGCAATCGTATCACCCCAAGTTCATATTTAAATTGGGCATTTAAATTATCAACAAGTAAAATAATAAACAAACACTAATCTAATTTATATATGAGAATATGGAGATCTCTAATTTCTGCATTATTAGGGGTAAAACAAGTAAGACCAAAGATTTTCATCTTGGTATTACAATAAATCTATCAATTTCTCAGATTGTCGATCGATCTAGGCTGTCTCAAGTTTCGTTGAATCCCTATTCTTTCTAGTCATCAGCTAATCAGTCTAGCTTTCGCTTCAGGAATCGGGAAAATTTAAAGACGCAGGCAATGTCCGAGAGTCTTTCGATAAGTTTTTCGGGGATTTCCTTGAAAATTTGATTTGCAGGTAGTTTATTACGCATGTTCTAGACAAACTAGCGGAAATTGCCTGCGTCTTTAAATTTTCCCGATTCCTGAAGCGAAAGCTAGACTGATTAGCTGATGACTAGAAAGAATAGGGATTCAACGAAACTTGAGACAGCCTAGATCGATCGACAATCTGAGAAATTGATGATTTAAGAAGTGATATTTAGCAATCGTATCACCCCAAGTTCATATTTAAATTGGGCATTTAAATTATCAACAAGTAAAATAATAAACAAACACTAATCTAATTTATATATGAGAATATGGAGATCTCTAATTTCTGCATTATTAGGGGTAAAACAAGTAAGACCAAAGATTTTCATCTTGGTATTACAATAAATCTATCAAT
>MDVR01000115.1 GCA_001940725.1 Candidatus Heimdallarchaeota archaeon LC_2
AGGTTGGTATTCATTTACAATTTTATATGAGGGCTTTGATCAAAGTGATCTTGAAACTACATTAAGTTATACTTCTACTGTGGTGCTCACTCAGACTTTAACTCAGGAAGAAGAATCATTACCTGATACAGGAATAATTGAATTTTGGGTTTTTATTGTAATTGGTGTAATCTTAATAGTGGGTCTAGCTAAATTCTTAGCTAAATCTCATTCATACGATAAATTCCCTATTGAAGAGGATTATACTAAGAATATAGACGAAGCGATGAATAAATCAAAATCTAGTTTCACTCCCAATCTACAATATTGTGGGAATTGTGGATCTAATCTAGATGTTGCCGACTTATTCTGTAGTGACTGTGGGATCAAAATCTAAACTACGTTTTTGGCCCTCAAACGTCCTAGTTTTCATTTTGGATAAATATTTTAATCAAATAATAGGATAATTAAATTAACATTTATTTGACTTTGTATTTTGAGATAGATCGATTTTAAATTGCGGATTATCATCCTAATACGCATTACAAAATAAAGAGATTTCAGTTAAATTAAAAATGTCTAAGTCCTCAAACTATCTTATTCTTTGAAATACATAGTATGCTCATAATCCGCAATATAATTGATTAAATATTAGTTTAATCAACCAAAAATTCCTCAATTCATAAAATTATGTGAAACCCATTAAATGCTCAGATGACTCATTAGCGTGTATCAGACAGTGGTTTATAAGATGTATAAAAATGAAGATTTTTTTGAGATTGAATGAATGACAAATGTTATAATTTAAAATTAAATTGTTGTATCAATTATCATGAATTTTACTTCAAAGATTAAATCAGTCAAATCACAAGTCGCAATTATTTTCGTTCTCCTTAGTATTATATACTTAATTTTCAACACTTCACTACAAAATGGGTTAATCGGCAGGATAGTATCATTTATTCCCGTAATTATATTTATTATACCTTCTTTACCGACTCTACTAGAAGGAATAGAAAATAAGAATTGGACAACAACTCAAGGTAGTATTCATGTTAGTAATCTTTCTAGTACCTCTACAAGAGATCTCATGTTTAGTGGCTCTGAAATCCCAGCAATAGTGACTTTTACTAAATATACAGCTTATGTTTCCTACAAATATACTGTAGATGGAATAACATATTATTCATCAAGGATAATGTCTAGATATGGATTATTCAATCGAATCACTGGTGGGTCTATAAGTAAGAGATCAAGACAGAATCTTATTAATAAATATCCCAAGGACAAAAAAGTCAAGACATATTACGATCCAGACGATCATTATAATGCAATACTAGAGCCAGGAATTCCCTTAGGATTAATTTTTTATTACTTTATTTTATTATTAGGCTTGTTTTTTGGAATAAATTCAGACAATCCAGCTCAAATCTTAACTTTCTTGTTTGGCTTTTATATTGTCTTTATTGTTATATTTATACTTTCTTATAAAACGTTTTAAAGTTAGCTCTGATGCTAAACATAGAGATATTTCCCAAATGTAGGAAGCAATCAGTAGAAATCAATATTCGAAAACCAAAAAAAAAGTCCTTAGAGGGGATATACCTCTAAGAACTGTTTGAGCACTGTAACACATTTGTAATGAACTCAACTATTTTTATTTTGATCATGGTATCACGATATTTTTCTTCTGGCGTTTGACTAATAAATATAATAAATAAATAAAATAAGTATTAGACACTAATAATTTAGCAGTATAACAAAGCTGTTCTAGGTATTACCCCTTCCAAAACTTTTCATACAAAACGCCTCGATCGTAAGTGAACGTGGGCTAAACATCTCGTCGAAACTTGACGCTTACACCCCGTTTCTTTCAAACGGATCTTCTTTCCGTGATCTCGTCCAGAATAAAACTTGGTAATCTTCACAGACCCCCAAGTGGTATAGACTTATACACATGGCTAATGGAATTAATGGTAATCAATTAAATCTCAACCAACTACTCCAGAGTGGATGAATCGTTTTGAGATCAAAATCAAAGTAGATTTACGATGCATTGAAAGGTTACATCAGATGTTTAATTACTGATATATGATGTACTTTATTATTATGTGGTGAATAGAAGGTTTTTATTAAATTGAGAACTAAATATATTGATGACAGAATCTGAAGTCGAAGTGACAAAAGAAGAACTTAGACAATTTCAGAGAATGAAGTTAATTACCCGAATCAGAGAATTGAAGGATCAAAAAGATCTTTTTGAGAAAAAATATAAGATGGATATAAAAGATTTCGAAGTGATGTTACGACAACAAGAGGAAGATTTCAGCTTATTTGACATTTCCCTTGAGTGGAAGGCTGTTGATGCAGAAATTAAAGAATTAGAAAACCAGTTATCTGAGGTTGAGCATACTAAGTCTTTCAGAATTACAGAGTAAGTTTAAATTCATCATTGATATTGAATATATTGATTTTAGGTCAACCAATTCTTTCTACTATTCTAAATTCATTTTAGTTTTTAAAGACCAATCAAAGATGTTTATTACTGAATTTGTTTCACTCAATGAACGTTCCTATTCATATCATCTACAAAATCAACAAAATGAGCTTATCCAGAGATGGGATAATTCTCCACATCATAGTGAATTAGAAACCTTCCCACACCATACCCATTTAGGTAATGATATATTAGGATCAAAAGAAATCACCCTGGAGGATGTATTAATTCTTATTTCCTCAAGATTTGGATAAATTAGATTTTATATTCAAAAAACAATATTCGAAAACCAAAAAAAAGTCCTTGGAGGGGATATACCTCTAAGAACTGTTTGAGCACTGTAACACAACTGTAATGATTTTCAACTATTTTAATTTTGGTCTTGGTATCACGATATTTTTCTTCAGGCGTTTGATTAATAAATATAATAAATTAGATATCAGACACTAAATTTAGCAGTATAACAAAGCTGTTCTAGGTATTATCCATTCCAAACTTTATTTTACAAAACAAAACGCCTCGATCGTAAGTAAACGTGGGCTAAACATCTCGTCGAAACTCGACGCTTACACCCCGTTTCTTTCAAACGGATTTTTGTCAATGATTTCCGTGGTCTCGTCCAGAATAGATCTAGAATCATTAGTATTTTTGAAATTCGTATGTATATAGTTTAGATTAGTGAAAATAGATTTATCGAAAATATTTTTTATAGTATAGGAAATAATAATAATATTACAAGTAATTGTAACAGTAAATGTGCACATATCTCATATCCATTGGTTTGTCATGATGAAATGGTATTTGAAAAGGGCTCTCATTGTCCATCTGTACCAAAATTTTAGGGGAAACATCTTCAATTGAGCCACAATCTTTGCACTTGAAAACTGGTATTGTACTATAGATTGATTTTGTCGTTATAGAGGATAATGTATCTTTTCTCCATACGAGGTCATTACTATCTGGTTGTTCTGCCATGTTTCTATAGTAACGACTTTCAAGGATATAAATTTTCTAGTTTATTTTTACTTGCGTGAAGATAGAGCTATCCGAAAATATTAGATTAATTTGCATTTTATCAGAGTTCACAGAAAGAGATTAAATTAAAGTTAAACAATCAACCATCGATGTCAGATAGTTCTATAGAACCAGTGCAAGAAGCACCAGAACAACCTGAACAAGAACCAACACCTCCTGTTTTGGATATAAGAAAATATACTAGAGATGAAATATTTGACGCGTGGAAAAATTTTTTGTTTGATGAGATCGTAAGGGTTAACGATCTGCGATTTGATCTTGAAAGATTAATATTTTCAAAAGAGGAAAAAGATCACTCGATTTTAATTGATCAGATTAAAATCGACTATATTAATCGATTAGACTGGCACAGATATATTATAGAAAGCAATATCAACGTAAATTCTTTTTTAACAATTGCATTATCGATCCACAAGAAAAAAAAAATTAGCATAAACGCTAAAGATGATTATCTTATGGTTGAAGAAACACATGTGGCTGGCGATGATTCGATACAATTTCAAGCTGATGAATCTACAACACAAGTGGTAAAGAATGTTCAAAAACACTTCAAAAAAGAAATGGATGAAAATGAACAAATCCTAACACAGAGAGTAATAAACTTGACAAATGCAATAGAACGTTATGCTGAACATGCAAAGGATACCCGAAACCAAAGAATTTCTATTATTGCCTTATTCGTCTCATTATCGGCATGGGCAACTTTGCTTCTTTAATTCAATTCTATTTAATTTTTTTACCGGGGCATCCTTAAGTTACATATATAAGTTGAAGATCAAATTCGATCGATGAATGATTTGAATGATCGATGGATAAAAATGATTCCTAAAACCAAAAAAAAGTCCTTAGAGGGGATATACCTCTAAGAACTGTTTGAGCACTGTAACACATTATGTAAATAATTTTGTAATGATTTTCAACTATTTTTATTTTGATCTTGGTATCACGATATTTTTCTTCTGGCGTTTGACTGATAAATAAATAAATTAGATATTAAATCACTAATAATTTAGCAGTATAACAAAGCTGTTCTAGGTATTACCCCTTCCAAACTTGATTTTACAAAACAAAACGCCTCGATCATAAGTGAACGTGGGCTAAACATCTCGTCGAAACTTGACGCTTACACCCCGTTTCTTTCAAACGAATTTTTGTCAATGATTTCCGTGATCTTGTCCAGAATAGATCTTGGTAATCTTCACAGACCCCCAAGCGGTATCAGACTTATACACATTAACGGAATTAATGGTAATCAATTAAATCTCAACCAACTACTCCAGAGTGGATGAATCGTTCTAGGACCTTATTTTTTGTTATCATTATTATTATTGTTCTTCAATTATTGCAACCATGATCTAACTAACTTAATTCCCTCTATTGTTATATACCATGATTTTGTTCTACCCGTTTTTGAAGTTATCAAACCCTCTGCTCTTAAAGATTTCATCACTTTGTTCACTTTTTTTCTTAACAGAGAATTATTCCTTATATTAATTGGTAGGTGATTTACTATTTTTTCTATTGGATTGTGTGCTTTTGGAGATCCGTTGTTGGCAAAATAAACAGCAGTTAACAATGCTTTTTGAAAATTATCCAACCTAATTATTTTACCTTAACTCTAAATATAAGTTTTATTCTTTGTTGAATATACCGAAGGCAATAATAAAAATTAAATACGCCTTTGGTATATAAGAAATCACTTGAATTGCCAAATTGCATAAAGTTTCAAACTTACAATATATACCATAGACGATGTAGGATGTCAGATTTATATATTGTAAACAATATATAAATGAAATGTTTATATATGTATATATCAATATATCAATAGGAATGGCGATAAGTAACATTAAGCGAAGCAATCGATCGAAACAAAAAAGTCGATCTGCTAATACTGCTAAAGCAACTAGAATGTTTCAAGCTAATCAACTTAAATTGAGAAATAAATATAAAGAAAAAATATTCAATTTTATTCAAAACAATCAGGATCACACTGCATATAGTATATCAAAAGCACTCAAACACCCGTTATCCTCTACTCAATCAATTATTAATGAATTAGTCTCAGATCTAAAGATCATTTATGATGAGAGGGAAGAAAAAGGAAGGAAACGAAAAGTGCTTAGAGTGTTTAGCTACGATGATTTCATTTTTGATAATTTTAATATAGACAATCTTGCCGATCCTTTGGCTGTATCCCAAATGGAAAAGACTTTGACCAAGAATTACAATGTAAATATAATGAGGTCTGATGGATCGATTGATGTAATTACTCCAGAAGATTCGTTAACAAAATATATTGAGATAAATTCCAAGTAAGATTCGCAATTAACACGTATAGTCATTACAACATCCAAAAAAGAAAAATTGTTTTACAATTCAATTTAATTTAGTCGTAACAGAGGGTAAAAGTTTCTTCAACAGGTTCATTTCCGAAATAGGTTGACCAAATGAATTCAAGTTCATCATCAATACTAAATAAGTAAAAATCTTCAATCCCATAAAAATCTTCGCTGAATGCGTTTATCAGTGGTAATTCCTTCGAATGTGTTACCATTACAATACTTCCAAGAGAAGTACCAATTATTGTATCTTCAGTATCCCCAGGGATTGCATTGAAATCTTCAAAGACATTTCCTATAAATTTCATAAGGTATAAATCCTTACTAGAATTCGAGGTATCGTTAACCATTGCATCTAGATGTTTAAAATCATTCAATTCACTCTTCGCATAACTTCCTACAAGTACAATTTCTGAATTGATATGAGAAACAATCTTCATCTTACCAGGAGAAAATAGACCTAGATAATACTCTGAATGACTATTATCTGTGATATTAAATGAAATCATAAATTGACCCAATTCATATGTTATTTCTTCAGATGTGTTTGTAATTGTCGTATATCCTAATATAAGGATTTGATCTTGATTATTGAATGAGATTTCTTCAATCTGATCAACCCCTTCAGCACCAATATAAAAAGTAGATACTAAAAATCCAGATGAAGACATTTTCATTATAGCGATGTCCCATCCTCCTTGAAATGAAGTGTTCGAATTTTCTGAACCTGGCAAGTTTTCATCCCAAGTTTCCCCAACAAAGTAAAAATCACCATTATCATCAATGAAAGTCTTAGAATAAATAAAATGAATTGAATAATCGCCACCGAAATTATTATGCCATTGTTCAATACCCATTTGTGATAGTAATCTTACATCTAAAGTTGTTCCAGTTTTTCTTATGATAATCAAGTATTCTTCATCCGGTGTTAAATATAGGTCAAATCTCATATTTTCACTTGAATATTCTAATTCCCAAATGGTGTCACCTATTGAATTTAGCTTAATAAGAAATGCTGTATCGTTTATAAATACAGAAACAAGTAATTTTAATGATTCAACAGGTAGTACTTGTAATCTAATATCAGCATCTTGATAATCTAACTCCCATCGTAGTACACCATTTTGACTATACATGCTAATGAATTCTGTTCTATCAGGTCTATCCTCAAAACTTAGTTCATTTCTCCCACCTCGAAGACCTGTAACTACAAAATCATCATTTTCCATGAGATGAATTGATTTGATTTGAGTATTACTTGATTCACTTAATATTATCGAGAAAAGGTAGTTTCCATCTTTATCAAATTTAATTATAAAACCGTCATATTCAGGATTTTCTATATGAGCGTTATCAAACACTTCGAGTTTAGGAAAACTGCTCACATAATAAAGATCACCAGCTATAATGACATTACCCTGAGAATCGGTTATCATTTTGGTAATTTTGTCATCTTCAATATCTAATGTTGCATATGGTTCACAACCGGGAGGGATAATTACAAAATTATAATAAAGAAGTGCACCGACCAAAAGAAGAATTAGCACAACTACGGTTCCTTTATTTTCTTCTATGTACAATACACCTCCGATGAATTGTTTTTAGGCATCAGTATATTGATCTTTCTGATTATTAATTGTTGTTATATCAGAGCTCTTCCAATCATCATAATCAAAAACAGCATATCCGATCAATCTATTATGGTTCTTGATATCAATAATAATATTAGTTTAATATTATGTACTTGTCTTATAGAAGAACCACTGAAAACTGCAAGTAAGAATAAAATCGTATCTCGAAACTCGACGCTTGCACCCCGTTTCTTTCAAACGGATTTTTGTCAATGATTTCCGTGATCTCGTCCAGAATAGATCTTATCCCAAGTATGATGAAGAAAATATGGCTCTTCGTAAAAAAAATTGGGGGACCATGAACCAATCCTAACTGTAGTTTGTACTCAGTTATTATTACGGAATTGGGAACTTGAGATTGAAGTCATGGCATCTGATTAGTCCTAACTTATGCATATAAGGAAATCGAGTGATATGTTTCTAGTAAGAAACTAAATAGATGATCAAACAATAGGAGTTAATTGAATTTAAAAATTATAAGTTAAAACAACACTAAGGAAGGTTTTCAAGTACAAGAACCAAAACAAAATTACTGATTTCTTTTGAGATTTGAACGAGGGGAACCCATTGAATTATGGCAGATTGATAATGTGGTTCCATTTTATAAATTAGGTAAATTATTTGTTTATAATGTGATTGATGATCATTTCAGATACAATCTAGTAGCAGTAATCTCTGATAACCTGATAAGTGCCTCCTGGGCAGAAACACTGGAAAATTTAGTAATGAAACATGGAGTTCCAGAAGTAATTTTACATGATACTGGATCCTATTTGTAACTAGTCCTAGTAATAAAATAACCGAAAATTTCAAAGCATTTCTGGATAAATATGGAATAGTAGCATCAGATCAAGGTATGGATATCCGAAAACCACTGGTAAGCTGGAACGAGTGCAGCAGAGTATGCAGTATGAAGCTCGTGATCTGGTGTACACAGAGACGATAGCTGAACTGCAGGAGGTAGTTGATAACTGGAGGGATTTTTACAACAAGGTACGTTCATTCTTTAATCAAAATGACTCCTCATGCACGTTATCTTGACCTTGAGGTTGAATATACAACATTATGAGCATTCGTTCATAAAATTTGAATGGAGGTATTGTCTCATTAATTATTAATGACAATGCACGAACTAGATCGAACTTTAATTTGAAGTAAAATCAATCCTGTCTCATAGATCCATACCTTTCTCTTGTTTACTTGTATTTGGAGATACAGGGTAATTGATTAGAGATATCCCTATGATAATAAGGACTAATCCCACAAGAAATAATGGAAATATTTTTTCATGTATAAATATAATTGAAAATAATACACCAAACACGGGCACTAGGTTCATAAATACAGATACTCGAGTAGGACCAATTTTATCAATGCTCTTGAAGTATAAAATAAATCCAATGTATGTTGAAATAATGCTGATATATGCAATGCTAAAAATGAAGGTCAAATTGTAAATATCATCCCATAACATCCAGAATCTTTCTGTTGTTGCTGATAAACCAAATAGTATCATTCCAAAAAAGCTACTTATTGTAACCACTTCCAAAGCTGAGAATTTTTTCATCACAGTTTTACCTAAATTTGAATACAGACCCCAGAAAAACATTGCTAGCAATATCAATAGATTTCCGATGAAATGATTTCTATTAAAATTTACAAATGACTGAATACCGATAATCAAAAAAACACCTGTAAAACTTATAAGAAACCCAAAATATTTCCATTTTACCTCAAGTCGCTCCCCGTGCATAATATGACCAAATAGGGTAATAGTTATAGGATCTACACCTGCTATTATGGCTCCTTGAGATGCGGTTGTATATCTCAAACCAGCAAGGAAGAGCCATCCATAAATGAAAATTCCTGTGAGACCCAACATAAAAAACAAGAACCAATCATGTCGATTTATCGATTTTCTATTTTTATTTGACTCATCATAGGTCGATTGGTTCCTCTTATTAAAGAAGAGGGTAGGGAGTAAAAATATAGAAGCAATCAAATATCTAATAAATCCTAAAGTCAAGGGTGGAATAGTATCGAGTAATACTTTAGCAACTGGCCAGGTTCCTCCCCATAATATCATTGTAAGTGTTAATATTACATAATCACTAAAATGAGCCGATTTCCCTGAAAATTTGTTTGTTGAAATTACATCTGTGTTCTCCATAATTATTAATTATATTTTTATCTATATTGTAATTTTGGTTGTTTAACCAACTTTATAATTAGATATAATTTATACAATTGAGTAGACTGATACCGTTAACTACTATTACTATCGTCTTAGGTGTAGTGTACTATTTTCTCAATCATTAATTACCATAGTTTGATAAATTAAATGCAATTTTAGCCACAAAATCATCGTTTTTTTCCAATTACTTGTATTGATAATCCATAAATTTTGGTTGTGTAAACAATTATTTTTTTCTAATAATATTTCAAATCGTACAATTAGAATAAGATTAAAATTCGATATACTTAGTATCGATTTCAATGATTTTTGAATTGCTAATTAAGGGTACCCGAGAAGACAAATATATAGAATTCTCTAAGTATTATGAAGGTGGACCACTATATCGGTTTTGTTCTTGGACCACTGATATCCTCATTTTTCCTCATCAGATGACTGAGAATGAAAAAACATCTTTTGATCGTATCTTCTCTAATACACTCAAGGATTCAAAAATACTGAATGAAGAAGATATTAATTTTGTTGTGAAAAAATGTGTACATAAGTTTGAGAGGTCACTTGTTGTAGCTATTCAGAAAAAAGGTGGATTAGTGTCTTATCCAATTAAAGTGGAGAAAGGTTATGAATTTTTACAAATTACTTGTATAGACAATTTAGTTATGAAAAACGTACTAAATGTGCTTAATAATAAAACGAAATACCAGGTACTTTCAATAAGTGAATTGGGTATTGATGGTCTTTTGCGATTACAACAATTAGATATTCAAGACCTCTTATCTGATATAACTGACAAACAACTGAAAGTGTTAATCTCGGCTAATGAATTAGGATACTACAATATACCAAGAAAAATTTATGCGAAAGACTTAGCAAGAAAGTTCAAAATCTCTGAGTATGGGCTTCAAAAACTTCTGAGACAAGCAGAGAATCGAATAATGAAAAAACTTAGGTATTATTTTTATTTCAAATATAACCTTACTCAACAATAAGTCAGTTAATTACAATCTAAGAACTGTTTGAGTACTGCAACACATTTGTAAATAATTTTGTAATGAATTCAATCATTATATTTGATCTTGGTATCACGATATTTTTCTTCTGGCGTTTGACTAACAAATATATTAAATAAATAAATTATATATCAATCACTAATAATTTAGCATTACAACAAAATCTGTTCTAGGTATTACCCCTTCCAAACGTTGATTTTATAAAACAAAACACCTCGATCGTAAGTGAACGTGGGCTAAACATCTGGTCTAAACTC
>MDVR01000116.1 GCA_001940725.1 Candidatus Heimdallarchaeota archaeon LC_2
AGAAAACCGTCGTCAGAATCATCTTCTGAGGCAGAAACTTCTTCACCGAACCATGTTAGTACGTTGTCCATTAATGTTTTACCATCATGAACTCCACCATTCCAAGCCGAATCTTCTCCAAGTGCACCTTTTTCAGTGATTGTTGAATACATATTCTTCCAATCAGCCCATTGAGCCTCGCCTGCTGCGATAACATAATGATTGTCCCCCATATCCTCAACTGCCATCATGGGGATAGTGTCGTTTACAACACCTAATCCAGAATAATAATCAAAAGTACCAACTGTGAAATCCTGATCTATGGCGTAACCAAATTCACTTGATTTTAATACTACTTCGACACCAGAAATTGTTTCTGTTCTAAGATCTACAACTGCTCCGTTATCAAAACCTAATATAGATGATGGTCCATGCATCATTACACTGGTCACTCCTGTATTGAAGATTGTATTTAATGTACCGTCTTTAACTACAGTATTGACAGCTACTCTGTATCCTCTTCCATCATTATTGACGTTATCGTTTATTGCATCACCGGCAACTCTGAGGTGGGATCCAACCGCTTCGAGTACTTGATTTCCAGCGAGTTCTGGTTGATCACCATCAAAATCATCATTTCCGGCAACCCAAAGCAAACGAGCACCACTCTCACCAAACCAATCACTAATTGTGGTTAGTTCAGCTGCAGTAAATGCAGACAGGGGTCCTGATAATAAAAATACATTTGTTCCATCAGCTAATCCAAAAGTTGTCGGATTGTTAAAAACAGATCCGGCAGCAGTTATATTACCTTCAAAATTTTCTGCGGTGTCATTTAATTCACCGTGAGAAATATCCATATATACAACTAAATTATCAGGCAATGCTCCTGAAACACTCATTGAAGAAGTGCTCATCAGAAGAATAACTGACAATGAAATTATTATGTTAATTTTTTTCAATTTTTTATCCTCAATTGATCATATTTCTAATGATCAATGAATGTTGAATTTTCAATTCATGTTTAAATTTTATCTATGATTACAAAATGATCTTGATGTCGCGAGATCACTAAGGAAAATAAAATGACGATTTTAAATTTTTGACAATTTAGTTTAATTTTTGTATATTCATTATAGTTTTTACAAAAAAATCTTTTATTGAAAAATTAGTATAATATTATACGAAAACTGATCTCAAAAATCATCTTGATATTGAAAAATCATCATCACTAAAATTACAAATGATTATAAAATGTCATTGCATTGAAAATTATTTTTTTTTGAAATTTATGATATTATTGTAAATTTGTTTCATGATTTCGAATAGAAATCGCAAAGAGAATTCATAATTGATAATAATTTTAAAAGACCAAATTGCTTATTGACATCGATATGGTATCCCATAAAAATAATAATAGAATTCTCTTTATAAGTACTCTATTTACTTTATTTCTACTGTTTTTCTCTCAGGTAGCACTTCCAGCCACTGCGAGCAAAAGTACAATTACACCTGATCAATCTCCTGGTGTAATAAATATTATTACTCGCCATGAATCTGGGATTTTGGATTCCTTTGCTGAAGGTTTTCTAGCCTCCAGCTTTGCTCAAGATATTGGATATACTACTAGTGATAAAAATAAAATTGTATTTTGGACAGTTCAAACTACACAAGGTTGGCAAACTGCTCTCGGAAGAACTGGTGAAGGAGCTATGGATTTAGCATGGGGTGGTGGACCACCTTTATTTGATTCAATGATAGAAGCCAATTTGCTTCAACCAATTAATAATTTAAATGATCAAGATCTAATGAATCTTATTGATGCTCAAGTTCCTACAGAAGTTGCTGGGGTTGAAATGACTAAAATATCAAATTCTGATCTAATGTGGGCAGCAAATGTAATTTCTTCATTTGGGTTTACTGTAAATAATAAAGTTCTTGCGGATTTTGGTCTTGAAAAACCATCAACTTGGGAAGAACTTGCTTCACCGGATTTTTTCGTTGATGAAAACATTGCTTCAATTGCTATGGGAAATCCCCCAGAAACTACATCCAATACTCGAATTTATCAAATTATTCTTCAACAATTTGGATGGGAAAGAGGATGGGAAATTTTAATGAGTATGGCAGGAAACGGAGCGATTTTTGGTGGATCCTTGGCAACTAGGGCTGGTGTGATTCAGGAACAAGTTGCTGTTTCAATGACCATAGATTTCTATGGAGTTTATGCTGCAACTGAATGTTCTGACTGTGAATATGTTATTCCTACAGATGGTACAGCTATTAATGGTGATCCAATTGCGGTAGCTGCAAATATGATCAATCCAGAAGCAGCAGCAGCTTTCATGAAATATACATTCAGTGATGAAGGTCAATCTTTATGGATTAAAAATGATAGATTACCTATTGCAGTTGGTGCATTTAACACACCATTAGGTCAGACAAGACCTGATGTTGCAGAATTATATAATGTGACTTTAACAAATCAAGGAATTGATTTTGATGATGATTTAGCTTTAGCAACTCTTGAAACAACCATTGAATATTTTGATTCTACTATTTCAGATATTCATGCTGATTTGAAAATTGTTTGGTCAGAACTAGTTAATTCTTTTAAAGATGGAACAATTACTCGTGCAGAATTTGATGCTAAAGTGACTGAATTGGCTGCACCTCAATTAACACTTGACGAGGCAAAAGTTGCGAATACTCAAATAAAATCAAGTGCACAATATAAAGTTGATATTAAGAATGAATGGTTAGAAACTGCTAGAACTAGATATATTGGAAGTTCTGAAGATGATTCGCCATTTCCCGCTTTATGGTCATTTTTCTCAATTGTGGCCATAATGATGGTTATTTCTATATTAAGGAAAAAAAGGACTTAATTACGTAATAAAAAACCGACGATTGTGTACTCCTTAAATCAAGGATCGCTTTCTAATTTATTTTCTAAAATTAAAACGCATTTCTCAAACAATTCAATGATTTACATTTTTGTATACCCCATTGTCATATTTTTCTCAATATTCCTAATCATACCTACTCTTATGGTTATAATGTCTGCATTTCGTAATGATGATGGTTCATTTAATTTTGTTTTTTGGGATAGGACATTTTCCTCGACTTTATTTATAGAAGATCCTGGGCGTCTGTTCAATAAATATATTTTAAATCCAAAAGTAGCTTGGAATGAATGGTTCAGCAAGGATGAAGTATTAGGAGAAACATGGTATATTATTGAAGGAGTAGATCATGGAATCATATTGAATTCAATAATAATTGCAGTATTCACAACAATAATCTCTTTGATAATAGGTATTTCTCTTGCTTTATTTATGGCGAAACGTGACTTTCGCGGAAAACAATTAGTCAGTATGTTAATTTTGATTCCATTAATTATACCCCCTTTTGTTGGAGGAATGGGTTTTTGGCAGATGTTTGGACAAACTGGATTGATTAACACTGAGATACTTATGCCATATTTTGGAGTACGATTTATTATAAAGGGATTAGCTGCTATTATTTTTGTCGAAGCATTTCATTATTATACTCTTGTTTATCTGAATGTATATAGTTCTCTGAGCAATATAGATCCATCGCTTGAAGAGCAAGCTAAGAACATGGGGGCAAAGGGTTTCACACTAATGAGAACTGTTACTTTACCTTTAGCTATGCCGGGGATAGCTGCAGGTGGTATCTTGACATTCATATTAGCTATTGAAGATTTAGGCACCCCAATCGTATTTGCGGCTCGTGGTGATAATCAAGCCAAGAAAACAATGACTTATTACATTTTTTCTAATTTAACTAACACAAATCCAAATTCCGTTAATATTGTCCCACCCATCACTGCAGTAATATCTTCTATATTATTATTTATTGCAATTTTAGGATTTATATTTATTCGTAAATATGTTTCGATGAGATCTTATTCTATGTTAGGTAAGGGTAGGGCTGGAAAAGTAAGCAGGCCAAGACCTAGTCGTCTTGAATATTTTATTTTTTATCCAACTTTTCTTATTATTTTCCTATTATCGGTTATTTCACATATAGGAGTTTTATATCTAGCGTTTAACACTACAACAACATTTCCACCTGATTGGGGAAGTGAAAATTTTGATTATGTATTTTCTTCAACTCATGACGTTGTTCCATTCATAATTAATACTATACAATATTCTCTAATTTCATTAGTTGTAGTACTTATTTTTGGCACAATGGCAGCATATGCGATTTCAAGGGTTGAATTCAAAGGTAAAGCTTTATTTGATACATTAATTACAATTCCAATCGCAATACCCGGAGTAGTAGTAGGACTTGGTTATATAGTTTTATTTTCTGATTCATTTAATTACAATGTGATGGCATGGTTTGGAGTGGAATCTGACTTTAGATTCACATTTGATCCATTCATTTATCCTGTTTTGTTGCTAATTGCCTCGTACGCTGTCCGTAAATTCCCTTTTGCTGTTAGATCTATTTTTGCCGGATTACAACAAACTAGTGTGGCATTAGAAGAAGCATCATATAACTTAGGGGCATCAAGATCAAAAACAATAAAATCCATCACTCTCCCTTTAATATCTCTGAATATAGCTGCAGGTGGTCTAATTGCATTAGTGTATACTCTTGCAGAGGTTTCTACAACTTTGATCATAGTATTTCAAGCAAAGTACGGCACAATAACATGGACAATGGGAACTCAACAAACATCTCGATTAGGGGTATTTGCGGCATTAGGGGTATTATTAATGGCAGTTCAAATCATTAGTTTGGTAATTTCGAATCTATTACTAAAGAATAGAACTGAAGCAATGACTGGAATCTAAAGATTGTAGAATCTTATGAATAGCAATAATTTTTATTTGTAATTCATAGATAAGAATAAATTAATACTTTTTTGCAAATTATTTTAAATTTTTACGATACAATTTTCCTACGACTAGAGTGATTGTAAATATACTAATCAAGTATAGATGAAAACCTATAGGAGAATCATCTTCATTCGATTTGGGTTCTTCTACTGCTTCTAAAGGAATTACTTCAACAACTGCTGACCTATTACCTCTCCCCATAATGTTTTGACCAATAATATAATAATAAAATTTATTATTTGCTGTAACAGCTTCATCAATATAACTATTATCAGTAGTTGATTTAATAAATCGAAATAAATCTCTTGAGTATGATACTTCACTTGCCCGGAATATGAAAACAGTTTCTACGTCATCTCCAACTGCAACTGGAAAAGTCCAATTAAGTTGAACCATCACATTCAATGGGGTAATAATTAGATTGGCAGGTCCGGGTTTAAGGATTGAACCAAATGCAGTATCAATATAAAATTTGTTAGAAAGAAAACTTTCATTACTACTATTATCAACAGCAGTAATTTGATATTTGTATTTGACACCTTTAGATAGACCTTGTTCACTATATGAGTTAACAAAGCTTGAATCGATATAAATTCCATCTTTGTAAATATTATAATGATCGAAATCTAATTCCTCATTAGCCACCCAAATTAATGAAATTTCGCTATCCCCTATTACATCACCTTCTATATCAAAGGGTGAGAAGGGTGCACGAAGATCAGCTAATTCAGGATTCATATTAATAGTAAGATCAACAGGTCGATGATCTGAAATTAGAATCTCAGACTGGTAGACAGTCGAATTGACCAGTTTATCAAAAAAGAAATCATTCACAAAATTGTAATCAATCCTACCCGACCAAATATCATGAACAACGGTAAAACCAGGATCGTTTGGGTTGAGAATTCGATATGAATCAATCCAATTATGTACGGTCGAGGCCGCAGGATGAGAACTATTTAATAACATTTCAATTGTTTCTGTATCTAAACTCGATTGGGTAGGTGCGTTATCTCCAAAATCTAAAGGAGAATCTGCATTGAAATCGCCAGTATAAATTACTGGAACAGGTCCTAAATCATCAATATAATTTATTAAACCTTCCATATCGGTGATACGTTGAACAGCTCCTGCTTCACAACAAGGAAAATGTGTTCCGATAATATGAATATTAGTGTTATCCACATTAATTTCGACATGCATCACATCATGATTTAACTCCCACTCAGTTCCATCATCTAATGTACTAGTCTGCCACTGTGTGAAATTAACTATAGGAAATCTACTTAAAACTGCAACTCCTGCTGTAAAGCTGGGTTCATTTAATGCCACTCCCTCATAAGGGGTTTCATTGGGGAAATAAGCATTAAATTCATCTATAATTGATAGGAATTCTTCATCATTACTACCAACCCACGCTCCTGTTTCAACTAAAAACATAATATCTGGGTTCGTATCTTTAACTGCATCTACCCATTCAGGATGTTTTCCTGAGTTTTCTATATTAAAGTTTAATAATTTAAATACGACTGGTTCTTCTTGACTAGGATTTATTTTATTAATTTTATATTCATTGAAATTGATCTTCTGAATAATCTTATCATCAACTTGCTGTGTTGTTGAGTTGAATACGAAAATAGAATTATTTCCAGCATTTGTAGGTAAAATGCTTGTAGTGATCAATATCAAAATAGCCATAAACAAAATTTGGGGTTTCATACCTGTTTGATACAAATTTGAAAACAATTAAAATGATATTATTTGGAAACAATATTTAATTTATAGAATTTATAATTGCATTCAGAAATGTATTGATTCCATAATGAAAGAGAAATTTAAAATAATAATTTCCATATCTATTTTTTTCATACAATAGCTCATCCAAAACTAAGATGTGGTCAAATTATGAATTAATTAATACTATTTAGAAATTTAAAAAATGGCGTCGCTGGCAGGATTTGAACCTGCGACCTATCGGTTTCAATAGAAGCCGGTTGATAATAGACTATGTTTAACAGCCGATTGCTCTTCCGGGCTAAGCTACAGCGACCCCTGTAATTAATTCTAACAAAATTTAGAATATATTCCTAGTTGTACTTTACTTAAAATCATTTACGATACTTTACTGTCAGATATGGTAGTAAATGAAATATAAGTAAAAATATATTAAATCTATTCTGTTAAACGTCGAATTGAATAATTTCATCTAATAAGTTTTTAACAGTAAACGATGCAAAATAAATACACATTTGAATGAAACTCAAAGAATAATTTTGATGTCACGCGGATTCTTGATTTTTCTCGGATTGATAATTTTATTATTAAATCCTCTTTCTGCAAATTCTTATAATACTCAAAATTCAAATTTACTACCAATATTGAATCAAAATAAAAATGGGGTTGTATTAATAGATGATGAACATAATAATGATTACTCAACAGGAGATCTAGATGAGCTGGTAAAAGATCTTCTATCTTTGGGATATTTGGCATTTTTTACAAGTGAATTCGGTGGGTGGAATAATGCCCTTGAATATGGCCATTATATGATAATTACTACACCTCAAACGGCTTTTACTCAATCGGAGATTTTATATTTAAAGAAATGGTTTGAAAATGGAACTAGAAATCTTTTGTTATCCTCTAGAGGTGACTTTGAAAATTTTGCAAAAACAGCCGAAAAGGTCAATGATTTGTTAAATACATTAGGTTCAGCTATCAAAGTACAAGATGATAACATCTATTCAAGCAATCCACCATCAGGAAATTCTATTTGGAACTTTGCTTCCTCTAATTTGCAAAATACGATTCCAGAGCTTGTAACGGGTGTGAATACTCTGAATTTTTTTAGTCCCTCTTCGGTGAGAGCTGTTAATTCATCTGCAGAAGTAATTGTATACGGTGATCCCGATGAATATCAAACAAATCAAAATGATCCAGCACCCGAGGTAATATTTGATGATACCGATGATGGTGTCGGTGGAGATTCCATCCCACTTATAGTACATGAAGAATTAACTCTTGGAGCTACGTCAGATAGAATTATTGTGACGGGTACTACTATGTGGTCTGATATTGACTATAATGGTAATCCAGATAATATCCAATTTTTAAGAAATACCATGAAGTATTTCAATAATAAATTGATTGAAATCGACGGGAGTATCAGTATTGATGTTCCCGATTTGGCAGCTCCTTCTATCATTTTAAAATCTCCTCGAGATAATTCTGTGGTTAAAGGAACTATTATGGTAGATGTTGAAGTAACTGATGTTTTCGGAGTTGAAAGTGTGGAAATATATATTGACGACTCATTAAAAGCTACTGAAATTTCCTATTCATGGGACACTACAACAGAAACTGAGGGCCAACATGAAGTAAAAGTTGTGGCATCAGATACAAATGAAAATGTTGCTACATTGACACATTCAGTAATCGTCAATCAATCTCATATTCCTCAGCTGGATTATACTGTAAAAGTGATGACATATAATATTGAATTAAGTGGACGATCACCTGAATGGTTAGATGTAATGAAGGAAGAGAACCCAGATATAGCAATTCTAGTTGAAACCGGTATATGGGATGATGATGATCAAAGATTATTCAAAGAAACAATTGAAACATTGAACAATTATTTTGCTGACGAAATAGAATACACAGGCGTAATGGATTTATTTGAACGAGAGAATACTGGTAAGACAATATTAAGTCGATTTCCAATTATCTCGTCTAAGGAATTTGATAATGTTCGTTTAGACAATGGACAGCCATTTATCGCTCCCCATGATTTCTTACATGCAGATATTCAAATTGGAAATCAAGAGGTTACTGTGATCGGAGCCCATCTGAAATGTTGTTCAAACAGTGTTGATTCAGCAAATGAATTCAAAAGAGAAAGTGCTCAAGAAGGAATTATTAATTATATGGATGATTTAGGAAACGTCCCAATCATTTATGCAGGAGATATGAATTCAGAATATCCAGATGAAAGTGAATCGGACCTTGGAAATGGACCTGTAAGCATGTTAGTTGATTCAACAAATCCTCATAGTTCTGAAATACACACTTTCACAGATGTTCATAAAGAATTGAGACCAAACGATCAGGTAGCAACTCATGATTTAGGTGCGCGAATAGATTTTATTTTTGTAAATCATTTTTTTGACGATTTGTTAATTAGCACTACTACAGGAGATACACCTTCTGCTTTACGAGGATCGGATCACAGATCGGTCGATGTCATCATGGATCTTTCCAGCTTTTTAGAAAATATTGTCCTTGATGAAGGTAATAATGGATTTTTATCTTTAAAGTTTGAATTTGTTATTTTTATATTTGTTCTGATCCCATTAATTACAAAAAGAAGACGGCGATTTATTGAAAATGATATTTCTTGAAATAAATAATGAGTTAAATTTAATTATTTTTTGAATATATCGTTCAAATTTTTTATCTTCAAATTAAACTTAAATAGAGACAATTTGTAAGTAATATTATGAACGAAACCGAATTAGTATATTCTGCTGAATCCTACTTACAAGAGTTGAACGCGATAATTATTGGGATAACGTCCGAGGGTGTTATTCTTGACAAGACAATATTCTATCCACAGGGAGGAGGACAGCCTAGTGACAGAGGAACCCTCATTGGTATCGATAATGATCATCAGATTAAAATCATTGGTATGAAAAGAGATGGAGGTAAGTTGATTCATATTATTGCTGACGAACAGGAAAATAAATTTATTGTTGGTGATAAAGTAAACGCAAAGATCGATTGGGATTACCGATACAAATTAATGAAACACCACACCTCATTGCATGTATTGTCTGCGGTAGTTTACAGAAAATTTGAGGCAAAGGTCACTGGTGGAACAATTTATGAAGATAAGGCTCGATTAGATTTTGATTTACCTGAATTAAATCGAGAAACGGCTTTAGAGTTAGTCAAGGAGACAAATGAAGAACTACAAAAAGGACATAAAATATCGGTGGAATTTGTGAGCAGAGAAGAAGCTGACAGTAGACCAGAATTGATAAGAACTAAAATCAATCTTTTACCAGCATCAGTCACTGAAATTCGATTGGTAAAAATTGGTGACGTCGATTTGCAAGCTGATGGAGGATTACATGTGAAATCAACAGACGAAATTGGTATTGTAGAATTAAAGAAAATTGAGAACAAAGGAAAGGGAAGAAAACGGATCTCAATTGGGACTGTTGAATAGGTAATTGATTAACAAAATGTTGGATAGCCCCAATGATTTCAGAATCAATGAATTAGCATATTTGCGTACTTTTGTATAAATCCAGTAAACTGGATTGCTATAGGATTGATCTCTATTTCTTTAATTTCATCTTAGCTGTCTAATTTCAGTTATTGTATCTTGGAAGTAAATTATAATTAAAAATATATATCTTTCAATTCTATAGAAATTATGCGATTCTAGAATTGATATTTCATTTAGATAATCGATCAAATTGTAATAATTTCAATGGACTTCCATTAATTTCTTTTTTTTTATTGAAAAATTAGAAATTCCATGTTAAATTTAATTAATGGTACAAATAAAACCAATTGAAATGGTAGACATTTCTATATCAAATCTAAAAATTCAATTTGACGATTTTGTCGCTTTGCATAATATAAATATTGAAATGAGAGAAGCTGAAATTACAACATTACTAGGTCCGAGTGGATGTGGGAAAACGACAACCCTGAGATCAATTGCAGGTTTCAATGAGGTCTCGGAAGGAGAAATTTATTTTGATAAGAAGAATATTGTAGCAACCTCACCTCAAGAAAGAGAAACCGCTTTTGTATTTCAAAATTATGCACTTTGGCCTCATATGTCAGTTTTTGATAATATCGCTTATGGTTTAAAATTACGAGGGAATAGTAAAGAAGTAATTAAAGAAAAAGTAACGAAATCTGCTAAGCTAGTTGATATAGAAAATCAATTGTCTAAAAACCCAAGTGATTTATCGGGTGGTCAACAACAAAGAGTTGCTTTAGCTCGAGCTTTGGTTATAGAACCACATGTTTTACTCTGTGATGAACCTTTATCCAATCTTGATGCAAAATTGAGGATGGAAATGAGAATACAAATCAGACGTATTGTTAATGAATTAGGATTAACATGTGTTTGGGTCACTCATGATCAAGAAGAAGCATTATCACTTAGCGACAGAATTATTGTTATGCGAGAAGGTGTTATTATACAATCCGGAAAGCCATATGAAATATACACTGACCCAGATACAATTTTTGTCGCTGAATTCATGGGCGAAAGCTCTAAAATTATGGGTACGGTTAAAGATGCAAAACAAAAAATTATTGAAACAAGCTTCGGGCAAGAGATCTCTCTTCAAGTGAAAGATGAATTATCCCAAGATGCTAATGTTAGCTTGATTTTGAGACCTGAACATATGTTACTCAATCTTGAAGAAGGGATGATAGAATTTGCTGGTAAATTTATTGCTTCAGCGTATATGGGAAAAACGACTAGATTACAATTAAAAGTATCAGACGATACAATATTACATTTTGACAAAATAGGATCAAAAGAAATTATTGATGAAGGAACTGATGGAAATGTGGGCATTCATTCTGATAAAATCCTTTTATTTCAAGACGGTAAAAGAATCCGTTAAAAAGCGATCTGACAATATTAACTTCTCTACTTGGGGGATTGAATTAGTTTTGATATTGACTGGTATTCCAATTATATATTTTATATAAAGGGCTACTGTCTAAAAATATTAAATAGATGATATATTATTTCACCTCTTATGACTAATAATTAGCATTACACAAATTCATAGCTAAATTGTTGATAAAGTTATTATTTAAACCTCAATGGATCTTTAATGTTTTCACGTATAGGTATTCTACCTTTGATGTGATCTGTTAGAAGGGTAATTGCAGCAGCATGATCATCAGGAAGACCACCTTTTCGCAATCTGTTTTTTTTCATTGCTAGTTCATCAAGGAAAGTAGCAATGTTATCCGATACCTCATAATGTTTTGCGACTAGACCAGGACTGATTTCATTGAATTGCTCTATTAATTCCTCAGCAATTGAGATTGGATCATCCATCCTAGTAACGGGAATTAATCCAAGAAGATTTTTGTGTTTTTCTGGTAGCTTTACTGGGATTACACCAGGGGTGTCAAACATGGTGAGGCTTTTTGAAACTTTCACAATTTGTTTTCCTTTTGTATGACCCGCAATTGGGGCTGTTGCTGCGGCTTTTTTCCCTCGTAATCTATTGATTAAGCTGCTTTTTCCAGTATTTGGTAATCCAACAACTGCCACTCTTGCAGTTTTTCTCCTTGATGCCTTCAGAATTTCTCTTCTTAAAATAGATGTCCCCAACCTTTGAGTTGCAGAAACACCAAATGCGGTTATCCCATCATTTTTAAGCCATTTAACCCACTCATCTACGTATGATCTAGGAACCAAATCTGCTTTATTAATTGCTATTAACAAATTACAATCTTCCATCTCTATAACACGTTGTTCAAGTCGATTACTTCTACAAATAGAGGGGAACCTTGCATCAATCACTTCCAAAACTACATCCGACTCATCAATCATGGACCAGACGATGGACCAGTATTTACCCATTTGCATTTTTTATTTCTCCAATTATTGGTGCAAGAATTGATTTTATTCCAATGCCACTGATAAAGCCAGTACCATCTGTATTCCAACCATGCCCTTCTATGCGAGAGGCATTAAAGAGCTTGTTAATATATTTAGGAGGAATATTGGGAAAATTAAAGGATAATAATTCATCTCCAAAAAGTTCTTCAAATGCTTCTAAGAACATTTCTTTAACAATATCTGGTTCGTCTTTATTTGTCTTTAAAATTACAATTTTGTCTAAAAATTCAAGATCATAAATCTCATCCATAATTATATCCAGAATATTTTCATCAATCAAATCCGTCTTTGTGATAGTGACAA
>MDVR01000117.1 GCA_001940725.1 Candidatus Heimdallarchaeota archaeon LC_2
TGGGTACTAGAGAACCTGGAGTTAATTGAGAATGGAGATAAATTGAGTGTAAACTACAACTGCTGTGAAACTGCTTCTCTGGAGGAACTTGAGGAAGGGAAGAAATTACGAGAAAGCAGAAAGTTTCCCACCTGGTGTCGAGTGACCAATGAATTCCCAAGGCGTAAATGGGTTCCTATTCCAGTAGAACCATTACGAGAATTATGTGACTCTTTCAAGAAAATAATTGTTGGCATGATGAAAGATTGGATCCAAACTGGCTGTGATCCACCTTCTGAAACAAGAGGAAAAAGCACCAGTAGTTGAATAACAACTTCAAAACCTCATTCAACACTGGTTTACAAAACCGATCCTAGCGGATAGTATGTAATTTTGATTTTCAACATGAATTATTAATGAGTTATTTTGCAAAAGTTGAGATAAGCACAAAGAATTTTGATGAATGAAGCAGTTTTGATTAGGTATTCGCTAGAAAGAATAACTATTTACTAGAGACACTTACTGGATCGTTCAATGAGAAACATCGATTTTTACTGGGAACTTCGTGACGAAGTGGTTATTGTATAATTCATTGTACTAGCTGGTAGTTAATCACGGATATCATGTAACGGATACTGTAAGGGGTTTCCAGATTTGTCTCGTTTTGGAGTATTGTCTTTAGAAGAATTCGTCCAGGCTGGATTGTTCCTTATCCAAGCCCAATTTCTGCTTATGCAATCCTTCCTCATCGATTTTCTGGATACATTTCTGGCCATTATTCCTAGTTGAGTTTACAAAAATTGAAACTGGAAATACCTGCATTATTTCAGAAGAGATTGGAGTAAATAATTCCACTAATTCTTTTAGATCAGTAGAACGATCTAACCACAGTTTCTCATTATCCTTGGTAATAATTACCGGCATACGGCTGTGAATCGGTTTCATCAGCTCATTGGGAGAGGAGGTGATAATGGCACAGGATCTATTGGCAGGCATTTCCGTACCGACAATTGTATTATCTTGTTCGTTTGATTTGAGAAATTTATCGATAGGACTTTTATTGGAGTAGATCCCAGCAAGTGCAAATACTGCTTCATCCCTCATGTGAATATAGTACGGGGTCTTTGGTTCGTTCGTCTTTTCCGCTTTTTTCCACTCGTAGAATCCATTCACAGGTATCAGACATCTGCGTTTTTGAAAGGATTCAACGTACATCTTCAATTCAAGCAATCTCTCTGATCGGGCATTGATAATTGGACGTGATCTGTCATAATATCTCAGATCATTAGGAATATAGTTCCAGTACATACTGGAAAGAATAGTGGGGTTTTCCCTGGTGATGACTCTGATCTCTGATGCCGGGGCAACATTGTAGGAGGGATCAATATAAGCCCGATTTTCCGTAACCTCGAATCTCTTCACCAGTATATCAGAACCGACATGAGAGGAGAAGCGACCACACATTGTATTGTATTCAAATTTTATAGGATCTTGTAAAAACCTAGCATGTTGATATGAAAAAAAGATGGAGAAATTCTGCGAGTTTCATCGATTCTTCAAACACTTAACAAATACATTCGGAATATCTTTACCATCTGCATATTTAACATATTCACTTGTTGCGCGCTAAAAGCAGAATCTGATTCCACGTCAGATATTATTTTGCGCTAGTTTCAACCCTTAATTACACCCTCCTCTCTAAGTAACATTATTCTATGACAGGGGGGGTATGTATTGTAATGTCAATGACTGATGAGAAAACACGGGAAATTATGGAATACCTTGAGGAAGTTAGGAAAGTCATTTCTCCAGAGCATGAAACTGAAACGAGTAACATTTATAGAAAATTGGATTTTATTTTTGATAAAATGTTTTGGAATTATGACTCAGATTTGTGATCCAACAATAAAAGTGGTTGGGGACTTGCCAAGGGGCATCTCAGAGGATTTGAAAGACAGGGGAATAAATAATCGAATATCAAAGAAAGAAATGATTCCCTCGCGAAAGAAACAGTAATACATAAAAAGAAACCTCTTTGCATACATGAATCCTCGGTGAAGATAAAAAAAAAAATCCCGGAAACGTGCAATTACAGAGACTTTGATATGGTAGGTGATAGCAACCTTGTACAGTAACTATGGTAGGGTGTTTAGGTATCTGATAAGAGATGCAGATTAATAGACAAGTTTGATTTTATATTTTCTTGGTGAAACCATGGATTGTGATTGAATAGCTGAAAGGATTTGTACCAAGTCACACTCAGGATGATAATCATGACCGGAGAACCAAGTACAACAGTTATGAGGTGCAAATTTTTTCTGCAGATCGATTAATCCAATGAAGTGTACTTGTATTCTGGATAATCTGGCAAATTCAGATAGCTGATGTAGTTTATTTCGGTGTTCTCTGATTTTACTGGTGGTAAGATTTGTGATATTGTACTCCAAAAGCCGATCCAAATCGTTTGTGATAATGGACGGTGTTTCTTCATAGTCAATGGGATGATGATTAGATGTTTGTTGTTCTATTGGTGATGAATTAGATACCATTGAATATAATATGTGGTAAATTTTATATAAGTACCGGCAATTTTTCTAATCCAATTTATTAATGATTTTAGAAGGTAATATTGATGATATATAAGTAACCGCAAAATTGTCAGAATAAGGTAGTTTTCTTCATATTGTCTATGTGGCTAGTATAATTCGCTTCTGGTCTTTTCCGTACAGAAACCCCCTTCTTAATCGTTAGCTAATTGAATAGATTTGGATCATATTATTAACAAAACTCACATATTAATAACAATTGATTATAATTCTAGTTATTCGCCTTCGTTTGAGACATCATTCAAGTCTTTGGTGATTCTATTCTATCGGTGGCCGACACAATACCTTTGTATATTGCAACCTTATTTATGTTTCCTGGACTAGTTCAATTTCGAAACTATCGGCTTACAAATTCCGATGAGTACCTCAAATTCAGTGCATTATTCTTTCTTTTTATTATTGACAATATAATCCAGAGTTTGGATAAACCACCGTTTGTCTTTGAGGTAATTTCAACCTTAGCATTTTCAATGGTTAATTATATAATCATATTAATTGCCTCCGGAGCTGCAAATAACAACTTAATGATAAAGGAAAATATTTGGAAAGCAGGAGTAGTAATAGCATATTTAACGTCTTCATTCATTGAGATTTTAGTTTATCAAAATAGGCTAGATATGGAATATAGAAATGTTCATGTAATATTATTAGATTCGATGACATTCTTCGCAGGGATTATGCTTATTTATGCCTTTATCACCACTCCATACCTAATTCATGGTTCTCGGACTAACCAAACTAGGGGGATCTGGATACTTTTGGGGTCACTGTTATTATCAATCGGTTTTATTCGAGTCTGGAATAATTTGGAAAGTGTAATAAAATTACTCTCAAGTTATAAAACTGCGATCCCGCAGATCTTAGATTCGACAGATTTTGTCGATTATGTAACAATCCTCATTGGTCTTTTAACTATAGTCCTTGCTTTATTTTATCCCGAGACTATGTTGTTGTCACAAACTCAGATAATGAAAGTTGCAAAGCTTTTTAATTCAACTGAAAGTAAATTTTTGTATGATATTGGGAAACTTCCTATAACAATAGGAAATAAGGAAGCACTCAAGAGATATATTCAGGAAGTAGGAGAGGTAATATCTCGAATAAATGAAGACGTTAAATGATTGAAATTGCCAAGAGAGGGCTTTATGCATAAACATTTTACTGTCTGTGGCATTTCCGTACCGACACAATTATTGTTAATTTTTATTTTCCGTCCTGATAATAATTATAATTCTCATCAATAAATTTTATCTTAGACCAGTTTTTTGTTTTCTCTATTTCTTCAATTAGAATATTTGAAGAATGTCTCCCACATTTTATTTTTGATCCAAATAATCTTTTGTAGTTGGAATATAGTTCACATCCACATTGGAATATGTAGACCATAATGATATTATCACCTCTGATATATGTGATAGTTGGGTCTGATAGTGGTTTTACATCAATTTGATTGATCATTAATTTTACTCCTACTAGAGAATTTGTATTTAAGAAATCAGTAGATTTAGAATTTGATTGTTATTGGTCCTTTGGGACTAAAACTTGTTATTCTTTTGTGAGGAATTTCCGTACCAACAAGGTAGTTGTCCTCCCATAGCTCGTTCTCACGTGCAGATTTGATACGAGCCTTTTCCGTACCGACATATGATTTACCACCCACATGCCCTTTCAAAGCAAGATGAGATTTTAATAAAGATAAGGCGAGAATGATCAGTTCTCTTCCAGTCCAATTCTCTGCAATCGATGCCTGTTGAATGTATACAAAATTGGCTTCATTGGTATGACCAGGTATGTTTGCACCAGAATAATGTCCCTTGGTGAAACGCCCAATTACGTTAATATCGGGTAGAGATTCCAGTTCAGATTGATTATCCACACCCCATTGCTCAGAGTAATTCGTCAAGTAGTATAGATCAAATCCACTGCAGTTCTTTGTAAACTCCTCTGCTCGATTGATTATGTCTGCCATAGCATAACTATCATGTACTTCATGTCCATAATATCTGAGTTTTATATTTTTCTCGTATGCTTTAGAAACAAATTTCTTACCAACATCGGTGATAGCATCAAATATCACTTCCATGCGATCCATGGTCTTGTAATTTCTCAATGTGTGAATAAGAAAAGTTGCTTGTTTACCTCCTAGTTTTTTCAGTACAGAAGCAAATCGTAGTGAAAACTGGGCACCTTCCACATATCCATGAGCAGGAGATGCATTTTCATTACGTACACCTGTTCTATGTCCATCCAAGATCAGATAGGGTGATAATTCCTGGAAATACTTGAGATCATCCACTGTTAGATCCATATCATCCAATAGTGGCAATATGGTATTGATTAACCCATAATCCTCTAATTCTGTTTTCAGGTGTTGGTTTCTTTCAGTTGTATGTTGTAATGCCATAGAGATAATATGTCATGAAATCTATATAAGCAAACAAAGATTATATTGACTGTTATTTTTTAAAATCAATCTATCTGCTATTCTTCATCTTCATAAATATCATCGTAACTCCCATCGTAGACATTAAATTCGCCATCCTTTTTTGTCATAGCCAATTCTTTCTCTACATCTGGATTTTTCTTCCACAACTGTTTACGCATTGATCTAAGTTCTTTTGAAGAAGCAGTCTCTTGTTTTTATGAAGCAGTCCCTTCACTCAAAATACAAATTGTAGAATTATTACTTGGATTACAGGATTCACAGTATCCCCCTAGACACTCAAAACAAAGAGAGTTTGTTGGCATTCCAAATATTTGACACAGACCCATTTGAACATTGTAATTATGGAATGAATATTATATAAATAAACAAAAATCACGGATACGTAATTCCATTGAGGTATCCTGCAAAACTATGTTTAGTTATATAGAATTTACGACTTATTGACACTAATGCTCTTTACTTTCCATGAAACCGAGATGTTACAGATTTTACAAGAGGTCACAAAAATGACAAAGCCTTCGATTAGGGATAAAATAAGCAAAGACATTGATTTAAGGAAGGGGTCTGATTATGTGAATCAGATATTCAGGGAGAATATAAGTCATTTGTTGAACAATCCCCATCTCTTCCTACCAAAAAGTGATCGACGAGGGTTATTCAAGAAAATACTGCTGCACCGAATGGTTCATGATATCGAGGTATGGGAAGGGATTGGAGGGCAGGTTACCTTAACTATGACCGAATTCTCTTATCAATTTGTGAAGGGAAGAACTGATATGGTGAATATCCTCAAAGAATATGCTGCTGAATTAGTCGGTACGGAAAAGGGTGGGAATATCATTATTCGTAAATACAGTACATCTTATCAAAAGAAGAAAATAATAATGGAATATGCTCATATTAGTGAGAGATATAATGTATATAGTTTTGAAGAAGCAGACATTAGTTAACTAACCAAGATCGAACAAGGGGATCTAATGAAGTAGAAGATCGATCGAATGATTTTTCTCAATAGTTTTTTCGATTGATGTTTTCAGTACTAATTAATATCAATCAACAAGAATTGTTTAATTAAATGATATTTCAAGTATCCTTGTTGCTACATAGTAAAGATATAGTCTCAAGAGTGGAAAACATTGAATGGAAGTCTAATATGA
>MDVR01000118.1 GCA_001940725.1 Candidatus Heimdallarchaeota archaeon LC_2
TGTAATTTTAGGATCTTTTGTATGGATTAAAGCAATAAATCGATATTTTGCTAAATTCACATTTTATCTTGTGGAACACAAATACACGAGAAAGATTATTGCTGGGGGTAGTTACAGTTATTTCCTGATTTAAAATTAATACTTCAAAAAAGGAATAAGATGATCGCATCAAACTCAAAATCTTACGTCTTACGCACTGATGATTCGGCATTTCCCTTTGAAATTATAATGGAAACAATTATCAGATATCTAAAACAATAGCCAAACTAAGTCATTTTGGGGTTTTGTTGAACATAATCTATCACGTCTAATTCTTTTTTACCAGCTTATCTCGCTAGGTTATTAAATTAGGTAAAACTATTATCCACATGGAAACAAAGAAAGAGAGATTATCAGCAGAATTCGCTAATCTTAAAATTAAGTTGAGAAGAGTTCAACCAATAGAATTCGGTGTTGCTTTTGTTTTATTCTTATTAGGAATAATTCTATCATACAGAGAATTTAATTCGGAGGGAAATAAATTATATCTACTTTATTTTCTAACCACATTGTAGGTGTAATTTTAGGATCTTTTGTATGGATTAAAGCAATAAATCGATATTTTGCTAAATTCACATTTTATCTTGTGGAACACAAATACACGAGAAAGATTATTGCTGGGGGTAGTTACAGTTATTTCCTGATTTAAAATTAATACTTCAAAAAAGGAATAAGATGATCGCATCAAACTCAAAATCTTACGTCTTACGCACTGATGATTCGGCATTTCCCTTTGAAATTATAATGGAAACAATTATCAGATATCTAAAACAATAGCCAAACTAAGTCATTTTGGGGTTTTGTTGAACATAATCTATCACGTCTAATTCTTTTTTACCAGCTTATCTCGCTAGGTTATTAAATTAGGTAAAACTATTATCCACATGGAAACAAAGAAAGAGAGATTATCAGCAGAATTCGCTAATCTTAAAATTAAGTTGAGAAGAGTTCAACCAATAGAATTCGGTGTTGCTTTTGTTTTATTCTTATTAGGAATAATTCTATCATACAGAGAATTTAATTCGGAGGGAAATAAATTATATCTACTTTATTTTCTAACCACATTGTAGGTGTAATTTTAGGATCTTTTGTATGGATTAAAGCAATAAATCGATATTTTGCTAAATTCACATTTTATCTTGTGGAACACAAATACACGAGAAAGATTATTGCTGGGGGTAGTTACAGTTATTATGGTTATGAAGATCTAGAAAAGAAGACGACTAAAAGTCAAATACTGGACCCCTTAAGCCAACTTATTACACTATTGTTGGCATTTGTCGGGATTTCAGTTTTCATTATGGGATTTTTAGATGAAGATGCAGCAAGTAATCCCCTTATTTGGGGAGTACTGGCAATTGTAGTTCCTTTAATATCAACACCATTAATTCCCATATTGTGGGCATTACAATCAACAAAAGTGAAGGCTTTTTCTAGTGGAAATAAAACGACTTGGATGGTTGGTAAAAGATACAAGGCCCGTTTCAATTCAATAATTAGTTTTGCAGCGATTTATTCTAACATGAAAGATGCGGAAGCAGGAGATTTAGTTGATCAGCTAAAGATCTTGTTAGAAGTTATACAAACAGGTATCCTAGTTTTACTAATTCCAACTAGTTTATTCATTATAATATACTATGGATGGTTCAGAGAAGAACTAAGTGGTAAACTAAGAGAATCATTAACCCTTAAAACATATGATATAGTTCTTGAAGAACATGAAACACCAAAATATGCTTCTTCAAATGATGTGCAAGAGGAAAAACCTGCTAAGGCAATTGAAGAAGAGGAAGTTTCTGATGAAGAGCCGGATGAGGAAGTAGTCGAGGACATAGTAGAAGAATCTGAAGACGACGAAGAATAAAATTTCAACTAATATTAATAAAATTCTGAAATAACAAACTATTGAACATTTTAATATATTATTATTGTACAGACGTTCAAAATTTCGATTTTACCTTCACCTTTTTTTTATTTAGCGCAGATTAAGTATAAATATTATAGCCAATTCCGAAATTTATGATTACATCAAATAAATTAATCATTAAGCGATCTGAAGTATTGTAAATGCTTTGTACTTTTATGATAGGTTTAATGATTTTTTGGACAACAGCTAATGTAACTCATACAGAAGCTGGATTAAAAAATCCCGGAACTGGAATTATAACCACTTCCTACTTTGAACTCCCAAGTGGCTTCTTTTGTACTGGAGATAGCTGTTTCGGAACATTGGCAACTACTATATCGGGTGCAGGAGGTACATTACTCGGTTCAGGGACACAAATCGATCCATATATTATTGAAAATTTGAATATAACGGGATCCAATGGGATGGTGTTTAATAAGATAACTAAATATGTAACAATTCGCAATAATATTATTAATACCAAATCTTCACATGGTATAATCCTAGATAATATGGCAGAAACCATACTAATACAAAATAATAATATAACTTCTGGCAATATAAATTATGATGGGACACATGCTATCTATGCAACAATGATTAATTCAAGTATAATTGTAAAAGATAATTATTTCAATAATAATACTGATTGGGCTGTCAACATTGGAGAAGGAAATCCAGGGTTAGGTAGAGGAGGTATTAATAACACTTATGTGTACAATAATACATTTGTAAATAATATTCGGAGTATATTCTCAGTATTCACGAATTCGACCAATATTTACAATAATTCCATTTTCAACAATATAGAGACTGCAATAACTATCCAAGAAAATACAGTAACCAAAATATACAATAATAAAATTTTAGGCAGCTATATTGGTATGAATTTGGGTTGGAGTAATTACTCGCTAGTTGAGAATAATACTATTGATTCAATTAGTGCAACGAATTATGCGGGGATACAGCAGTATAATACTCATGCGGGTGATATCTCTAAAGACGTCTATATAATTCGGAATAACACACTAACGAATGTTGCAGGAATGGGTATTGATACTCAAAGTTTCATGCTAATAGAGGGAAACACGATTAAAAATACAGGATCAGGAGGAATAAGAGCTAGTTTTAATACAACAATTCAAAACAATTGGGTTGAGAATTACAATCTTCTAAAAACAACAAACGGGCAAGGACGTGGAATTCAAGGGTATAACAATATGATAGTTATAGGTAATACAATTGTAAATGGTGATTTTGAGGGTATTTATACTGATGGAAATGCAGAGGTAATTAACAATGAAGTTCGAAATGTAGGCAGTGATGGGATCTATGTTAATGGAGGAATAATAAAAATTACAGGTAATACTGTCGTCAATTCATCATGGGACGGGATCAGATATACTGGATATCAGTCAACCGGTATAATTTCCCAAAATACAATACAAGATTCAAAACAAAATGGATTACATCTACTTAATGTTCAAGGCTCTACTGTGAGTGCTAATATTATATCGAACAGTGGAGGATCTGGAATCTCATTAGAACAATCTGCAAATTCATTAGTAACCAGTAATAGTGTAACTAGTAGTAAGTTATTTGGGATGTACCTTTATTCATCTCCATCGACGTTCTCTAACAATGTATTTTCAGAAGAGATAGCTATTGATAACCAAGGTGCTACATCTACAGTAGATACTTATCTCGGTTATTCTTTCACTAGCAATACAGTAAGAGGTGCACCATTTGTGTATATTATTGATGGAACAACAGATATCACAACCCAACAAGGACAGATTTACATAGTAAACAGTGATGGAATTGCAATTACAAATAATAATTTTGCGAATCACCAAATCCCCATAACAATTGCATTCAGCACCTCAATTGTTCTTGAAGCATCAATACTGACAAACAATTCAATATACGCCGTTCGCATTATCGGTCTACAATCAAGTATGAAAATTCTTGATTCCACAATTTCGAATACTCACGGAACTGGTATCTGGAGTGATGGATCAGTAGATGTTAGAAATTCAAAAATAATTGATAATCATGGAGACGGGTTGTATGTTAGCTCACAGAGTTTAATATATGAAAATGAAATCAGTCGTAATGAAGGATTTGGAGTACGCATTCATTGGATATCTAATGGTGTAACCGTAAGAGATAACCTATTTGATAGTAATGTAGGCTATGGGGTTGCTATAGAAAGTGTAACTTTTTCTTCACCTAGCCAAAACGCAATAATTCATCATAATAATTTCATAAATAACAATGCAGCTGGAATTTCTCAAGCTCTAGATAATGGATCAAATAACCAGTGGTATGATTTTGAAACTATGGAAGGAAATTATTGGGGTGATTGGAGCGGTAGTGGTACATATCTATTAGATGGCACAGCAAACAATGAAGATCCATATCCTATCGGAACTCAGATAACTTTTCCAAGACCTGTTCCACAATCAACTACGACAACTCCAACTGGATCGGATCCGACAAATACAGAGCCATCTGACACATTTACTCCCACGTCCCTTTCAGAAGACACTGAAGCGGGATTTCTACCAAGTCCATCGATTAGTATTCTGGGAATGATTTTAATGTATTTTGTCACAGATATTCGTAGAAGGAAGAAGAGAAACAGTAATATTAGCTAAAAAAAAAAATTAAACATAAACTATTTCACAATTAATTTAGAATAAAGCATAATAAAATAAATTGAATTTCGACATTTGCGGATAGCGTCTACTATATGCGAATTCAATGTTTGATTTGAGATAAAGTTTGGATTGGTAATATAAAATAATAACCAATTATTAGGATAAATTAATATTGCATCTTAATCCAATCTCATCCAATATTAATCCAGACATAATTGTTAATTTATAAGATAATTAAAAAATCCTTAATCTTTGAATTAGCAAATATTTTATATTTCAGATGTTCAGTGACCACCTTCAAATTTACAATTGACGAGAAAAGAAAAGGCAAATGTAATTCTTGATTAAATCAACCTTAATAAGTAGGAATCCTAGATAAAATTGTACGTATGAGTAATCCTTCAGACAATGCAACTTTCGCTAGAACAATTAAACTACTGGTTGCAAATTTAGATAAAACCAAAGAGAGGATTCAAGAAAGATTTCTTCAAGTAGATGAAAGGTTGGATGAAATTGAAAAATTAATTAGTTCACTTCAACAAAATGCTCGTCCAAAATCAGATGATAGTACGAATATTCTTGAAAATCAAATTTCTGATTTATCACAAAAAATTGCAGTCATGGAAAGCCAAATTAAGGATCTAGAAAATTCACAAAAAATAGTTGCACCTGCACCACCCGCCTCAGTTGTGTCTGAGAGCGCAAAAACTACAGCTCCTATTTCCGCAACTATTCCAGCAGCGATGGCAGCGCCGAGTCCAAAAGTGGCACCTGGTATTCCCCCTGCTCCATCTCCTGCGGATATTCCCTCACCGGAAAGTGCAACTGCAGCACCAACACCTAAAACTTCAAGTTCTCCTGCTCCTGCACCTGCACCGGCACCATCGAGTACCCCTCTTTCCCCACCTGCGATAAAAGGGAAGATTCCGCCTGCGCCCGGACCGGCACCGGCACCAGCTTCTACATCAGCACCGGCACCAGCACCGAAGACATCTCCAGCACCCGCTCCAGTACCTGGTGCAAAATCGGGATCAGCTATGCCCCCTCCATTAACTGGAATACCACCAAAGAAAGACACTATTTCCATAAAGGATAATAAATCTGAAAAAGATCAATTACTTGAAGCTTTAAAACAGTTAGAAGGTTTATAATTTAATCTTATTTGTTATAAATTGATAAAAAAAAAAATCATGAAAATTTTAGTTATTAATTAAATAAATTATTAATTTGATTCGGCTTTTTTAATTTGGCTGTCAAAATCACCAGCATCTATTCTTTTTTGAATGGCTCGAGGATCCTCGCCTTCAGTTGTAATACCCATTGAAACCGTTGTTCCCAATACTTCCTTTGCTGCTGCTTTCAGTGAGGCAGCGAGTAAATCCGATCTTTTTGCTTTGGCGACATTGAGGACTTGCTCAAAGGTCAAATTACCAACTACTTCAGTACCTGCCAAACCACCGCCTTTACTCAATCCAATTTCATTAAGAACTAATGCAGATGTTGGTGGTAGACCTACTTCAATGGTGTATTCTTTTGTTGCTTTATCTACAACTATACTTACAGGAACTTTCATCCCTTTGAAAGTTAAAGTTTCTTTGTTGATATCCGCAATAACTTTACCTAGATTTAATCCTAATGGCCCAAGTGCCGGTGCTAATGCTCCCGAGGGTTTAGCCTCTCCTGCATCGACTAACAAACTTACAGTTTCCATATCAGCGCTCATGTTTTCTCTACATTGAAATTTTCAAGAATTATTTTTAAACTATCGTTGTAAAACAAAATGCAATCTATTTTTATCAATATTTTAGAAAATAATTTGAGTCTCACTTCCCAAATGGTCAACTATTTAATTCATCAAGTAGCTTTTTCCTCAATCCTGCAATACTAGTTGATCGAACCTTACTTGTAGGTGTTTTTTTATCTTCAGTTTTTGTTACTTCCTCAGTTAACTTTGTAACTGGTTTTGGATCGTTGTTGGATGTTGCTAACTTAGATTTGTAATAATCCAAATCTGATTGATAAACAGTTTCGGAGATTTTCCCCTCGGCAAAATTATCATATTGTTGGTTGACCCATTCATATAACTGATTAATATCTAGCTTTTCCAATTCTTCTCGATTATCCATAATCAATATAGGGTGAAAGAAAATATAAGAATTACGTATGTACGAACTACTAGAAAATATAAATTGTAACAAGGAATATTAAGTAAAAATTATGTAATTATTCTATCTAATTGTTCTCAAATTATTTGGGAGGATTGAAAGTTTCAAAATGACTTGGATTGTGGATGGCTTGGATGGATATATTAGATCTAGCTGAATTTGCATTATCTCAATTCCCTGAGAATATAACTCTTGGTGAATTCAAATTTCTTGAAACTACACAAGAATTTATTACAACAAGAAATGATAATGTCAATAATCTATCTAATACAATTAATAGAGGATTTGGGATTAGGATCCTATCCAATGGATCTTGGGGGTTTGCTGCGACTAATGAATTATCCAAAGCTGCAGTAATAAATATGATAAAATCTGCTGTTTCGATCTCAAATAGTTCACAAAGAAGATCTCCTAATGTAGTTTTAACTGATGAACCAGTAATAGTAAAGAAAGTATCAACTGATTACAAAATTAATCCTTTCAAGGTACCAATTGAAGACAAACTCGACTATCTAATTGATTCTGCAAAAATTGCTAAGAAATACGAAGAAATAAAATTTGTAAATGGTTATTATGTAGCTCAAAAGGATGATCTAATACTTTTCTCAACTGAAGGAACTCAAATAGAGCAACAAATAATCTGGAATGGAATGGGAATATCGATGATTGCTAGTGGGAGCGGTGACACTCAAGAAAGATCTTATCCAGATGATCATTTTGCAACTCAGGGATGGGAATATGTATCTGATTTTGATTTGAAAGGAACTATCGACGAGAAAGCTAAGGAACTAGTTGCTTTATTGGATGCCCCGAGTATGAAAGCAGGAAAATCATCAATAATATTAGGTCCTGCTCAACTAGGAATACAATTACATGAATCCTGTGGCCATCCTTCTGAACTAGATAGATCATTAGGTTATGAAGCAGCCTATGCAGGAACGAGTTTCCTTAAACCCGAATTATTGGAACAAAATTTCAATTATGGTAATGAATTAGTTAATATAAATGCAGACGCTACAATTCCTGGAGCCATTGGTTCCTTTCCATTTGATCACGAGGGTGTAGCTGGCAAAAATACGCCCTTGGTGAAAAATGGAAAATTTGTTGGTTTTCTCACTAGTAGAGAAACAGCCCCATTAATTGGATTAGAACATAGTGGTGGGACAATGAGAGCTGAATTATTTGATAAATCTCCACTAATAAGGATGACTAATATCGTACTTCAACCCGGAGAATGGGACTTTAATGAAATGATCGAAGATACAAAGGATGGATATTATTTGACCTCAAATCGAAGTTGGAGTATTGATGATTTACGATATAATTTTCAATTTGCGACGCAGATAGGTTATAGAATAGAAAAAGGTGAGATCACTGGATTGGTTAAAAATCCGACCTACACTGGAATTACGGATGAATTTTGGAATAATGTGTCTGCAGTTGCGAATAAAGAGCACATGAAGATCCTAGGAACTCCTTTCTGTGGAAAGGGAGAGCCAGGACAATCCATGTATACAGGGCATGGTGGAGCCCCCACAAGGTTCGAAAATGTAAGGATAGGAGTTCTGTGAGAAAATGACCATCAAAAATAACCAAAATTTAATCAAACAAGTGTCTGAAGATCTAACATCGAAATTACAAAACAATATAAATTTTGATGGATTTGAATTAGTTACTTACATTCGAGATCACACATTAACTCGATTTGCAAATAGCGTTATTCATCAACCAGTTTCTACTCAGTCAATTTGGGCACAAATAAGAGTCAATTCGGGAAAAAGGGTTTTATCAACCAAATCAACATTTGATGAATATACGATTAATACTACCCTAGAAAAATTAGCTAGTTCAATCAAAAGAGCACCTGAAATAAATTATTTCAAGGGATTTGCTGAAACATCATCTAATAAATCAATAAATTCTGTAAGTAAGGTTTGGGATGAAAATCAAAGATCTGATGTTGTTGATGAAGTAGTAAACGTGGGTTCAGAGGTTGATGAAAGAACAAAATTCTATGGTAAAGTTGAGACATTAGGTTTCCATTTTTCTATTTCCAACTCTAATGATATTTCTAAAACACACTCTATAACCTACAATGATTTCAAGGTAATGGGGATGTTGGAGGAAAATGGGAATAGAGGATACGGAAGAGAAGTACAAGCAGAACGAGATTTTTCAAAAATTGATGTATCTGAACTTACTAAATCTGCAGCGATTATAGCAACGGATACTCTCAATGCAAAAAAGATAGAGCCAGGCGAATACACTTCAATATTGAGACCTCAGGCAACAGCAGAATTAATCAGATATACATTATCAGGCCTTGATGCAACCGCATTTCATCAAGGAAATTCTGCATTTACCGATAGATTAGGAGAACAATTATTTTCAGAAAAACTAAATATTCGGGAACAACCTTATGATGAGGATATGATTTTTGCATCTCCAATTGATGGGCAGGGTGTAGAAAGAAAATCAATGAATATTATTGAAAATGGTGTTCCAAAGTTTGCATTCTATAATTTACTAACTGCAAACGAATTTTTAGAAGAAAGCACTTCAAATGGATTTGCCATCTTACCGTTTTCTGATTATTTATGGGGTGATGCTGATGCGATGACTCTTTCTGTTGATTCAGGTACCTCTTCTGAAGAAGAGATGATTGAAGATACTCAAAATGGTTTATTAGTACAAACATTTTGGTATAGTAATACTGTCAACCCTAAAAAAGGAATTATTACAGGTTTAACAAGAGATGGTTTGTATCTAATTGAAAATGGTGAGAGAAAACACGCTGTAAAAAATCTGAGATATACTGATTCTTACCTATCATTCTTCAAAAATATTGACAGTATCGGGAATAAAACAAGGCAGTTGATCGGCGAATACAATGGTTCGAATGTTATTCCTAATATGAAACTTGAAAAATTGAAATTTGTTAGTGGAAGTAAATGAAACTACTAACCATTCGATGATAAAAATATAGAATATTACAGAATCACTAACGATTAAGTTTTATTCTATTTTCCCATTCAATGATTTAGTAGGAAACTACTAATTAATCCCTGCGGGGGTCGCCCAGTCTGGCCAACGGCGCTAGGTTGAGGGCCTAGTCTCTTAGGAGTTCGTGAGTTCAAATCTCACCCTCCGCACCATTTTATTTTTTGATCTTTTAATTTATTTAAAGTTCATACGTGAGAGCTTATATTATTTTTATTACTATAATTTTATGTAAGACTAAAGTTATTGTTGTATTGTTATATGACATTAAAAACTTCATCAAAGATTAATTTGAACAGAGAACCTATTAAGCTGGAAGTTCGTGATTCAATTTTCATAAATTTAACTCGGAGCATTTGTCCCGTTTGCAAGATTACAATCGACGCTGAAGTGAATGTGAAGGAAAATAAAGTTTACATGAGAAAACGTTGTCCGGAACATGGATGGTTCGAGGCTTTAATATTTTCAGATTATGAGATGTATCGAGATTTTGAGAGATATAACAAACCCGGAGATATACCCCTTGAATTCCAAACAAGTGTATCAAAAGGATGTCCTAGTGATTGTGGATTGTGTCCAGAACACAAGCAACACACCTGTCTTGCAATTATGGAGATAACAGAAATGTGCAACATGAAATGCCCGGTATGCTTCGCATCATCAGGACCTGTGAAAGGCTTACACAATAAAACAATGGAAGAAATCAATAGTATGATTGGGACATTGGAAAGATCTGAAGGTGTGGCAAGTGTAATCATGATTTCAGGCGGAGAACCTACAGTTCATCCAAACTTTCTGGGGATAATGCAACGATTACAAGAGGCAAAAGTTAAGAAAATTATTATAAATTCGAATGGACTAAAATTTGCCAACAGTGAGCAGTTATGTCAAGATCTTGCTGATATTGGTGATAATATTTCGATATATCTGCAATTCGATGGATTTGACAGTAAAATACATGAGTATATTAGAAATGACCCCGAATTACTTCCTAAAAAACTTCAGGCAATCAAGAATCTAAGTAAATATAAAATTGGAATAAATTTGGTGATGACAGTCCAAAAAGGAATAAATGATCATGAGATAGGCAAAGTAGTAAAATTCATGCATGAAACACCTGCTATAGGGGGATTATCATTACAGCCCTTTTTTGCAGAAGGTAGATATACAGATTATGACCCAATGGACCATACAACTATGCCTGATGTCATAAAAGCAATTGTAGATCAAACTGAAAACATGTATGAAAAAAGTGATTTCTTCCCTATTCCGTGTCCATATCCTCATTGTTCTGCAATTACATTTTCTTATAATGATCCAGAAACAAATGAATTTTTTACTATTCCACGATTAGTAAACGTTGAGAATTACCTCGATTTTTTCAGAAATACAATCATGCCAGATTTTAATGAGGAACTAATGGATGCTCTTACCTCAATTTTCTCATTTTCAACCGTTTCAGGTACACATGATATGATAGAAGGATTTTGCAATGCTTGTGGTATTGAATTTAACTTTGATGAAGTTCAGGATACATTAGGACACTATCTTGAAAACGTGAAAATGATTACGATTAAACCATTTATGAATTCTTGGGACTTTGATGTCAGAAGAATAATGAAATGCTGTGTACATCAAGTGACTGAGGATAATAAGTTAATCCCGTTTTGTGCATATAATACAATCTACAGAGAACAATATCAGTCTCAGTCGATGAGGATCAGTCTTGACGTTCTTCCTAAATCGAACGGGGATAAATAATGGAAAATATCTTTCAACCTTTATTACAAAATAATGACTATGAAAGTTGTTGTACATCTTTCTACGAAAATGATATGGTCAAATTTCTTCTTGGAAATAGTTTCCATCCTGGAGGAATGAAATTAACAAATAGATTAGCAAATAAATTAGAATTAAATGAGAATTCTAAGGTTTTAGATGTAGCAAGTGGATTAGGTGCCTCTTCTATTGAGATAGCGAAAAAATTTGGAGCTAATGTTATAGGTATTGATCTTAGTACTGAAAACATCAATACGGCAACTTTAAAAGCTGAAAAATTAGGTTTATCAAACATAGTCAAATTTCAAGTAGCAAATGCTGAAAATCTACCATTTCCGGACAATTATTTTGATTCTATTATTTCTGAATGTTCATTTTGTATTTTTCCAGATAAAGAGAAGGTCACCTCAGAGATGTATCGAGTACTCAAACCAGGTGGGTTTTTGGGAATATCTGATGTAGTTATTGAGAAGAATTTACCTTCAAATTTGGAACATATGATATTTCGAGTGTCCTGTATATCAGATGCACAATCAGTGCCTCAATATCTTTCATATTTTAACAAGGGAGGATTTACATCCATAGAGGTTGAGGATCAAAAAAATGAGATCTTAGAGCTCCATAAATCAATAAAGAAAAAAGTATTTCTGCTTGAAGTAGCAAAAAACATGAAGCGTAATCAATTAGAAAAAATAGATCTTGGTTATATAGATTTCAATCAGGTAAACAAATGGGTAGATTATATTAAACAATTTGTAGAAAGCGGATATGGATCATACACTATTATTGTTGGAAAAAAGCCTATATTATAATTTTTAATCGAAGGATTATTTGTAACTTCATTTCCATAAATCAATTGTTTCCCCTCTAGGAGGAAAGACTAACTTCGTAGATATATCTGAAAATTCTTTTTCAATTTGAGCTCTTGTAGTTCTGAAATGACTCCAATCATCAAAATGAACAGGATAACAAATATCCATCTCTGTCTTTTCGACAGTTTGTTTTCCATTTTTAGCATCAAAAGTCAATTTTGGTAAAATGTATCTAACTCCTCCAAAATATACAATTCCTATCTTTGGATCAAATTCCTCTAGGGCTAAGTCCAAGCTTTTTGTTCCAATTGTGTCACCACTTATCCAAATATTTCCATTTTTAGTTTCAATACCAAACCCAATCACAGAACCAGTAAAAGGAATCATAAATTTAGGTCCATGCTGAGCAGGAAGCGCCTTAATTTTGATGGGATCTTGCTGATGTGATTCGCCATTTGATAAACCAATAACTTTAGTGGAACCATCCCTTTGAAGCTTGATTGCTGCTTTTTGATTGGTGATTATTTTTGTATCCCTATCTATTCCAGCTTTTGCTTCATCATCCCAATGATCTTTGTGAGTATGAGAGATCAAAACCATATTAGGTTTAGGAAGATCAGAAATATCAATAGCTGGTGGAATTAAACGTTTAGATCTTAGACCCCAACCGAGATGAATTGTTTTATTTGCATGATAAAAACTTGGATCAACTAGGATTTTAAGTCCCGATATCTCTAAGTAAACTGTGGCAGTTCCAATGAAAAGCAAATTATCTTTTATTTCATTTTAACCATGAGAATTCGATTCCATTATTTTTTTAATCATAGTTGTACTTTTTTAATTATTTCAACAGTGGTGGGATAATTCCGCCATTTGCTAAAACCACAAAATCTGATTACGAACAGAAAGGCGAGGAACATATTATATGCATATCATCTACATATTATGTTAGGTTTATAAAGAAAAAACGACTTCTAATATGCTTTTCTATGGATCAATTAGATGAGATCTCATATCTTTCAGAAAAAGGATATGATTTTCTTGAACAAGGTAATTTTTTAGCAGCGAAAACATATTTCATGGACGCTTATACTATAGTAATAAAAATTAATGAATTATCAGATCCAGATCAAAGGATAAAATTAGAAGAGGTAGCCAATTCTCTTATCACACTTGCGCAAGAAGCACACACATTAAATTTTCGAGAGGTAAAAAAGACTCATTTATTCCCTCCTTTGAAATCAAACGGAAGTGAGGCAGAAAATTCAGCAATAATAAAACAAAAGAGAGGAAGAAAACGGGGAATAGCACTCAACGTATACTTTGCTAAATCTTTAGAAACAAAAAAGGAATTAATCTGGAAACCAGCAGATTTAATGAATGGCATTGTCACCATAACAGGAGGATCCGGATCGGGCAAAACCCAATCAATTAAATTATTAGTGTCAGAACTTATATCAAATAAAATCCCGTGTATCGTATTAGATCTTCACGGTGATATCGATCTCCCAATTGATACTATTTCTCTTGATTACCTCGGTAGACAGACACTTAATCCATTTGAATTAACATCGAAATCTGAGATTGACGGAGGGCCAATACCACACATAAATCGATTGATGACCCAATTTAGTTATGCAATTTCAGATAGGTTCTCTGCAACTCAGAAATCATGGCTAAGATCTCTACTGAAATTCTGTTATTATTCGTTTGGCATTAATCAAAATGATCCAACTACTTGGAATAGAAAACCTCCAAACTTTGAATATTTCTTGAAGTTGATTAAATATCCAGATGAAAAAATTCGAATTTCTGAAAATCAAGAATATATTCGTGTTTTGGATAGCATCACACAAAGCACTCGAGTTGCTGTTGAAAATCGAATGATCCCAATCCTTGAACATCCAGCATTTTCAGGAACTAATCCCGTTGAATTAGAAAAATTATTTGAAAAACCGCATCGAATATTATTGAAACCATTAAATACAATTGATTTACAGTTTTTAGCCGCAGATACTCTGATGAGACAAATATTTGCCTATCTTAAATCTAAAGGACATGTAGATGTGGATGCAGGAGAGAATAAGTTTCGGTTATTTATGATAATTGATGAGGTCAAAATATTAACTGGTTATCGAGGAAATATTAATGATCCATACCATATTCTAAATCGTTTTGCAACGGAAGCAAGAAAATTCGGTCTCGGGCTAATACTGGCAAGTCAAATTTTAGGTCACTTTGGAAGAGATATAAGATCAAATTCTGCTACTAAATTAATTTTGAAAACAATGGATCTTGATGAATCAAAGCGTTGTGCTAGAGAATTAAAAATAAATATAAATAAATTGAATGCTATTAAAAATCCAGGAGAAGGTTTCATCATAACTTCTAAAAACAAACAAGCAGAACATATTCAAATTTATAAATATGAAACTCCAAAAGATAGAGTAATATTAGAGAAGGAAAAAAAAGAAGATGAACTAATTAAATTTGTTTTATCAAACAAAAAATCTCTCATTGAGAAAACTAATTAGGATTTTAAAGACCAAAATTTTTCCACAAGGTGTATTATAGGATTTGATGTGTAATTTTTATATTTTAACGTGTTTTTTTAGCACTTTTGGTCCGTAAATAATCTTCGCACCAGCTTCCTTTATTAGTCCCTCAATCATTCCATGGAAAATATATGTATGAAAAGGAATAATAAATCGCCAGTATAACACACCCCATAATCCATGTGGAACAAAACACGCTACCTGTTCAACTAATATTCTTTGGTGATTCAAAGGTTTTATGGTAAATTTTAATGTCGCATGACCGGGTAGTTTCATTTCCGCACTAAGGAGTAATTCCTTATTTGGTAATAATCTCCTTACTCTCCAACAATCTAATATTGCACCTTGTTTGAGCTTGTTAGGATTATCTCGCCCCCTTCTTATTCCTGGACCACCAACTAATTGATCAATTATACCCCGCAGTTTCCATAGTCTATTACCATGATACCAGCCCTTAGTCCCACCAATACTCTCAATGGCTTCCCATAATTTATCAATATTTCCAACAACAATTGCTACTCTTCGATCATAATATTGTGAACCACCGCTCCATTCAGGGTCTCCTAAATGACTCCATTCGATGGGTGGAATCCATCCCTGGAGTTGCATAGAATTATGAAGAATCGCTTGCTTAGATTCAGCATTCGTTCTTCGAATCGCCTCCCTTGCTGAAATTAATATTTCAGGGATGTATTTGGAAATTTCATTTTCTTCACAAATGACCTCGTTTCGCAGACTTTCAATCAGGGGATGGATAAGTGATGAATCCATTGGGATGACTCGACTTATTAAATAAGCTGCAGATTTTCTAGGGTCATTCATGGGAAGGGTAATTATTAATCTCTTTAGGAGATTAGCTTCTTCTGCGTATATATTAATGAGTTGTTTATAATTTAAAATATCCGGGCCACCAATGTCAAAAGTTTTTCCAATAGTTTTTTCGTTAATTAAACAGCCCATTAAATATTCAATTACGTTTGATATGGCAATTGGTTGATTCAGTGTATCTACCCACTTTGGGGTAATCATTACAGGTAAACGATCGACTAAATAACGTAACATCTCAAATGACACGCTTCCAGACCCGATTATCATTGCAGCTTGCAAAACGGTAGTTGGAACTTTTCCACCTTGGAGTAATTTTCCAACTTGGGACCTAGAATACAAATGCTTACTAATTTTGTCAGTATTAGAACCCAATCCACCTAGATAGATGATCCTCTCAACAGAATTTTTGAGAGTTGCGATTGCAATATTTCTTACAGCAATACGGTCCCACCTTGCAAAATCTTTATTATCAGGGTTCATACTATGAACTAAATAATAAACCACAGAAATGTTATCACATGCTTTGATTATTGTTAATTGATCATACACATCTGCATATACCATTTCGAGATTTGGATGTCTATACCAAATTTTTTCTTTTACCTTATCTAATTTTCTATAAGTAACCCTTACTTCATAACCCCTCTCAAGGAGAATTAATACTAATCTTGAACCAATATAACCGGTTGCTCCGACAACTAAGATTTTTTCCTTAGTCATTGTTCTTCGCGTGAAAGTTTTCCAGTTTTGAGGATGGTGCTAATTTTGGTTATGTGCTCCTTTTCATACTCCTCTTGGATCTCCCAAATTGAAATAAGTGGAAAAAGTTTTGCAAACACTGCAAAAGCAAGAACGAATCCAGCCACACCTCCAGCAGTTATTACCCATTCGACCCAGGTTGGGCTATAGGTTGACCATTCTTGTTCCACATACGGTCTTGCTAAGGCAGGAACAATGATAATATATCTTTTTACCCACATACCTACTACAATCATTACAGCAGCTGAAAATATAAGTGGTATTGATTTGTCGCTTTCATATTTCCAACTACCAATTAATAGTAGTATTCCCGGAATCATCATTCCAATTACAATGAAAAACCAAAAATATACAGCATAACGACCATAAAACATTTCCTCTAACAACTCCATATCATGAATATTTGCTCTATATGCAGTTGTGAAATATTCAGTTATTGTAAAATACAAATAACCTCCTAATAATAAGAAAAGAACATAACTCATATTGCGATAGTGTTTCTGTGTAATATATTCCTCTAGATTATAGATTTTTCTCATGACCGTCATAACAATAATTATTGCTGCGGTACCTGAGAATATAGCTGCCACTACGAAGTATGGACCAAATATTGTACTGTGCCATCCCACTCTCCATGTCATAGCGAAAATAAATGCAATAACAGTGTGACATAAAATCGCAATTGGGATGAGTATAACTGACATAAAACCAATCGCTTTGTCCAAAGCTTTCTTTTGACTGGGCGTCCCCTTCCACCCAAGTGCACACATAGTATAAAATTTAGTTCGAATCCTATTAAACCTGCTTGGTTGATCTATTTCACTGAAATAATCCCTAAGAATCGCCATATCTGGAATCAACGGCAAGAAGAAAAATAACAATGAGCCCATTAGATATGTGGACACAGATAACATATCCCAAAATAATGGAGATTGCAACCTAGATGCATAAGGAACCAAAAATAGACGGCCTGGTCGTCCCATATCGAATAAAATCATAGAAAAACCAACTATAATGCCTATTACAGTGATTTGTTCAGCCATCCTTGTTAGTGGTGTTCGCCAACCAGCATTTGTAAGCCTCAGAACTGCAGAAATTAGAGTCCCCGAGTATGATATGCCTATAAAAAATATAAAATTAGAAATATATATTCCCCAGAAGACTCTATGAGATAAACCGGTCACACCAAGTCCTTCTACTACCTGATAAATCCAAGCAATTATTCCTAGCATAACAAAGCCAAGTGAAATCCAGATCGTAACCCAATATGCTCTTGATGTGGTTAGCATGGGTGCCAATAATTCATCTTGTATGCGTTTACTTTCATTACTCATGAATTAAACCTCCTAATCTTTGTTTTATTCTTATTAATGTAAAATTTAATGTCTTTCATTTTATATTCCTCCTCAATTTTTAATCACCGGTAAATAATATATCGATGTCTCTGTGCCCTCATCCTCTTTATATCTGTATCCTGATCGATTATTTATTGTTTCATGAAATGCGATTGTTTCTTTACCATTTGAAACTGCATCTTCATTTAGATTTCCAAAATACAATGCACTTTGAGGACATGCTGAGACACAATGTGGAAGTTGATTTTTATACGCTTGATGAACACATAAATCGCATTTTGCTACTGTACCTTTTTGATGATTGACGGCGTGTTCAGCATGGTGACCTTCCAATTCTATGTATTTTTCTTTTGGTGGATCATTGTACCAGAAAAATCGAGTTTCATAAGGACAGGCAGCCATACAAATCCTACATCCAATGCAAAGATCATGATTAATCAAAATCGTACCATCTTTTCGTTGATAGGTTGCTCCAGTTGGACAAACACGCTTACAAGGCGCATCTTGACAGTTTTGGCATGGTTTTGGAAAATTGAAATGATCCACTCCTTTGGTCCCTTCAAGCTTATATACTCTTATCCAATATTGAGGAGGATCTGCAGCTAAGAAATTATGATATTTTCTACATGCATAAGAACATCTCTGTTTTTCACCGGTAGGATCATCTTCCGGTACACTTTGGGATTCACAAGAATCACATTTGGATAGATCAATTACGAAACCCCAGTGCTTGCTGGGATCATCAGGATTGTCTACGTTAATATTGGGAATATCTGAATCAACACTTGGAAGTAGGTTGTTTGCATTCAAAATTCCGCCCGCTCCTATCACAGCCGCTGTACCCACTGCGCTATATAATCCTAATTTCAAAAATCTTCTTCTACTTGGATTTGAAACTTCTTCCTCACTCATTATTCATTACCACCATCTAAATTCACATCTCTTTGAGATGATATATTTTCTTCGAATTCCTCATTACGCCCTTTGAATATCAGAAACATTTGATAAAATGTATATGAGAAACCACCCCAAATGATTATTCCGACAACCCAAAAACTTGTAAGCAACCCATATCTCATTAATCGTACATTCCGCTCACGATCATCATCTACGATTTTTGATTTGAATGTTATTTCTTGCTTGAATTCACTACTTAGAAAGGCAAATACCTCACCAGATACAACGATAATTGTTTCCAATGATCGTGCTCCGAAAGTATGATTGTGTGATAAGTATTGATTAGTATAGTTAGCCTTTGCTTTCCCGTCACTATCCGTGAAGATTGTCGCCACAATAATTTCACCGAATTGAGATTCCATAAAAAAGATCACAGGAATATCTGTTAAATTCTTATTTGAATCATTAGTTAATACAACTTCAAAATTTATTGTTTGATTGAATTCGATTTCTGTTTCGGATTTGAAATCCATGAATATTTCTACATTTTGAACTTCTGGCTTAACTAAAACTGTGAACACAGCAGAATGTGCTGTGTGTATTAAGGTTCTATCATCACTTGTTCGATGATAGGCTAAGAACATTGAATATACCTTCTTGACTTCAAGAACTGTATCAAGAGAGTCAGTAGGATTCATAGGGATTGTAAATTCAAGAGTTGTTTGATCATCAGTTTCTGAAGCTACACAATCAATAATATCATTTGTTCCATCGTCTTCATGTAACCAATTTTCCAATCCATCCAAATCAACACAATATGTATCCCCATTTTCAATACCACCCATATACATAGTTGAGTCTTGCATGCTTGGACCGATACCCAATGAAATCCAGCCCGTACCAGGTGCTACTAATCCAATAGTAAAGACACTCATATCATGTTCCCAGTACACTTGAATACCACTCAAATCATCAATAAAAGTTGTAAAATATTCACCATTTGCAATCTGACCATCTATTGTGACTCCTGAATCCATCACTAGTGGAATTGATTTATCAAAATCATCAAGATCTAAATCCTCAGACTCTATCAAAGCTGAAATTGTTCTGGTTGATCGAGTACCTGATTCATGAAAAGCTATACTCATTGTATCTTCGTCAGGATGATATGCAAAAAAGAAAATTGATTCTAAGCCTTCTTCCAATACAGGATCCAATAAATCTTCTGATTCCATAGGAATCTGCACTTCCAAAATTGTAGTTGTTACTTCTGTGACAGCATAACTGTTCACGTTATATTCTCCGCCATTATCAGTGTCATTTTCAAGTGCGTGTCCCGTTAAACCAATCAGATCATAGCAATAAGGTGACGAACCATTTAACCCTCCCAAAATCATATTGGAATCCTGCATAAAATTCCCAACACCAATTGCTCCAATACCAAATGCAACCCATCCAGTACCTGGAGAGACAAGACCTACACTTAAATCTGTCCCATCGTGTTCCCAATACACGATTATACCTGAGTCGGATTCTGTAAAAGATGCTCCGTATTCAGTATCTGATATTGTCCCATCGATAACTACAGTTGATTCAGTAATTAGGGGTACAATAAGTTCAGTTTGATTAGTTACAATTTCTTGTTGATCAAATGTAGTTCTAGTTGATACAGATTGAATTTGTATTCTCATACTCAGCACTAGAACTAATATTATCAATAATGTCTTAATGTGTTCTTTAGACTTCATTTAGTTTAGAATCCTGTTTTGACATAAAACTATATTAAAGTAATTATTTAAAATTATCTCAATAAAGATAAAATTATGAAGCATATAATCACATTAATTCAAAAATTGTGATATTTTTATATCATTTTAAATAGGAATTTCGAATAATTTAAGTGTAACTAGAAATTATAATATAATTAAAGTTATAAAATGTATTTTTAATTGATTTACTGAATTTTTGTAATAATACCATGTAATTGCTATTATTTAATGAATAATTAATGCATTTATATGCAATGATTAATTTTAAAAATTCAGAACCTCAAACACCTAGTCCTTTTATTTATAGACCAATCAGTTGGATTTAGACTAGACACTTCATTCTTTGTTAATTACATTAGAATTCATCAATTCTTCAGAAAATATCTCGATTAATCCTTCACGCGACAAGTATCCGTTAATACGGGCAATTTCATCAAGAGTGTTCCCAGTGATCTTAATATCCAACTTCGTTCTTCGTGTAATCAACATATGAATTAGATCTGGAACAATTGCCATACTTCCAATTTCACCTATTTGCTGCATAATTGCGATTCTAGTTGTACTATCTGAATGATCTTTTAACAGTTTTAAAAATCGATAACTAATTTCTTCATTTTTTGTGCCATGATAATGAATTGCAATAGATCTGATGGAGTTCACTCGAACTACTAGTATCGGATCTGTATTTGCCAAGTGCCAAAGTAGTGTAAGTATTTTATTGCTTAGGTTTTCTAATTTATATTTTCCTAAAGCTTCTGCCGCAAACCCTCGAATATTCTCACTTTTTGAATTTCTCAAATTTTCCAAAATAATTGGAATCGCATCTGTTGAATTTATTAAACCCAAAACAATCATGTAGTACCAGATGTTTTTCTCTGCTTTCTCTGCTTTAAGTAGTGATAATATAAGCTCTTCCTCAATCTTGATTCCTTGTCTATCTTCCAAGCTTTCCCAATTTACCCAAATATTTCTTGCAGCATCACGTCTATCTAATACATTGCCAGTTTTTAATTTCGAAACCAATTCAGTTGCTGTTAACCTCATAAAAATCAATTTCGGCTTAATACATAATAGGCTAGAAATTTAAGTTTAAAGATTATCACTTATAAGATTAACAAAGAGTAATTATTTTTCCTAATATTACACATGATATTTCTAGACAGGTTCGCTGCGTTCCAAGTATTTAGGACCATATACAATTTCACAATTTGTCTGTTTCATTATCCCATTTATCATCCCCTTGAAGACATAAAATCTAAATGGAGTTACAAATTTCCAGAAAAAAAACCCTAACAATCCTTTAGGTACATAACAAACTATTTGGTCAAATATTACATACCCACTTGTTAATTTGCGAAATTTGAAGCACATGGAAGCAACTCCTGGAATTTTCATCTCTGAAGTCAATAATACCATGGAATGCTTAGTTATACGTGTTACTCTCCAACTATCTAATATCTCACCTCGGTTAAGTTTTGTAGGATGTTTTCTCCCTCTCCTAATTCCAACGCCACCAATTAATTCATCAAAATAACCATACAATCTCCAAAGAATATTTGCATGATACCAACCATTCCGACCCCCAATTCTACAAATTACTGACCAAATATCTGCAATATCCCCTTTAATAACAGAGGTCCACCTGTCGTATAATATTGAACCACCGGACCATACTGGATCTCCAAAATAACTCCATTCCACAGGTGGAGTCCAGCCTTCAAA
>MDVR01000119.1 GCA_001940725.1 Candidatus Heimdallarchaeota archaeon LC_2
GCTTGGAATACCTTTAAATCTATCATCTATTGGTTTGAGCCAATATAAAGAATTAAACAGATGGAATATTCTTTACAATTGGGAATGTTCCTTCATATCTAATTTAAATAATGAATCGAATTAATTAAATTAACTATTTTGAATGGAATGAGTTGTTAATGGTAAATTATTCAGAGGGTTTCCAAATAAAAGAAAAACAAATTAATTTAGGTCGTATTTCGAAAACAATTCAATACATGGACTTTTCTCGGCTTAATTTATCAGTTATACCCGATTCCTTAATTGACTTTCTTGACGATCAAAATTCATTAAATCTTGAAGAGCTTTTCAACGGATATATTGATTTATCGCACAATAATATTTCAGATATACCTGATAAATTAAGCCGGCCAATTTATGGATTTGACTTGATTTGTTAATTGGTTTAATAATACGATTTCCCTGTTCGTCTTTTACGATCTTTTTTATATTCTTATCAAGAATCTTCTTCTGTGGCGTTGCAATCCACACAAACAAACTATTTGATGGTTACAAAAAATCCATGGTTGATAGATATTTTCCAAATAAAATCTACTCAGAAATTATTAATATCAATAGTGTGTTGAAAAATAATCCTCTTGCGCCGGTTAAGGGTAGTCAAGAATTTATTGATGCTGTGGCAAAATGGAATAAACAGGCATTAATTGGCAACGCCAAAGCAGGCACTAATCTAATTCGTGTTAAGATCTCTGAAATTGATGGACTTGGAGAATTTCTTGCCAGTATATTAATCCCTCCTGAGGCACTTGATAGTTTAAATCGTGGTCTTTGGAGTCTACTTAATAGGGCCAACGATAGACTATTTAGATATATGGATACTGCGTCTTGGGAAGCACTTATGAAACTTCGAGATAAATTAATCCGAATGGAGGGCAATTTACCTGCAAAGGATGATGCTTGGAATACCTTTAAATCTATCATCTATTGGTTTGAGCCAATATAAAGAATTAAACAGATGGAATATTCTTTACAATTGGGAATGTTCCTTCATATCTAATTTAAATAATGAATCGAATTAATTAAATTAACTATTTTGAATGGAATGAGTTGTTAATGGTAAATTATTCAGAGGGTTTCCAAATAAAAGAAAAACAAATTAATTTAGGTCGTATTTCGAAAACAATTCAATACATGGACTTTTCTCGGCTTAATTTATCAGTTATACCCGATTCCTTAATTGACTTTCTTGACGATCAAAATTCATTAAATCTTGAAGAGCTTTTCAACGGATATATTGATTTATCGCACAATAATATTTCAGATATACCTGATTTTATGAATTTGAGGGATATTTCAGGTTTGAATTTATCTCATAACAACATTTCTTTTTTAAAGGGCGAAATCGATATTTCAAATCTACAATATTTGGATTTATCATATAATACTCTTGAACACATCCCTTTTAATTTGCTAAATAATTCATATAACTTAATACAGTTAAATTTGAACTCCAATATTATTAAATCATACAGACTTCAAGAATTAGGAAAATTATTAGAAATAGATAAAGTAAACCTCCATAATAATTTAATAAATTTTAACAGTGAAAATAAAATAAACGCAGCAAAACGAATGGGTGTTTTTGAATCCATTCAATTTTCAAAATTTAAATTCAAGGAAATCACAGAGGCTGAAATCGATTGGGATATCACGATTTTACATAGTTTATGGGATAAAAAATTTAGATCAAAAGCAAGCCGATATTACATAAAATATTATGAAATTCTAAGTCTAGACCGTTTTGAGTATTATCAAAATCTTGAGATTGAAATCTCAATTTCACATTTGTCCATCGATCAAACCATATTGAATGAAGGGGCCGAATTCTGGAGGATTTTCAGGGATAAAATTCTAACTTTTGGTGATATTGCAATGAGTCCTAGCAACTACGATAATTACATCATTATCTATCTTACCAACAAGGAACGGGTGACTGAATTTGAGGATTTTCTACCTTCCCTATTCAAAGAATCACTTGTAGTCTGATCAATAATAGTAAGTATTTATAGAATAGATGTATAACGGATTAATTTTTCAATTTGTCATTAGTACAACCATACTTCATAATTTTAAATTAATCCCACAATTTTGTATTTAAGTGGAAGCAATGTTTATTTTAGACAGAATGATTTATCGAAGTACGAATGGGCGATTCGCTAAAAATCGATTTCGATAAACTTTCACACAATTATGAAGACTCTTTAACATCCAAAATGATTCCTACAATTTGGTGCAGTGGGTGTTCTTTAGGAACAAATCTCCAATCTTTCATCCGTGGTGCACTTAGTGCAGGATTTGATCTGGATAAGGAATTAGTGATGATTTCCGGAATAGGATGTACAGGTAGAGCATCAGGCTATGTAGAAGCTGATGGATTTCATGTTTTGCATGGTAGAGCAATTCCATTTGCAACTGGTGTCAAATATGCGAATCCTAACCTCGAAGTTGTAGTTTTCTCTGGGGATGGAGACCTATTTGCAATTGGCGGAAATCACTTTATTCATGCTGCACGTCGATGTATTGATATGACTGTAATTTGTACTAACAATTCTACTTACGGTTTAACAGGAGGACAAGCATCCCCAACATCCTTTGTAAATACTGTTACACCCACGACAATTGAAAAGAATGATAAACCATTTAATCTAGTCGATCTTGCTTTAGGTTCTGGGGCTGCATTTGTTGCTCGATATACATCAGCTCACTATAAAATATTACCTAGGATTATAAAAGAGGCATTGTTAACAGATGGTTTTGCATTTATTGATTTGATTTCGGGTTGCCCTGCAATTTATGGAAAGAGGAATGGCTATCCTACAGGAGAATATATGGTTAACAATTTTCTTGAGACATCAGTAGAAATTGTACCAAAGGAAGATAATTCACATCTACTAGCAGAAAATACAACCGTTGAATTTGATCGGACCAAAGGTTATACAAAAATACCCATCGGAGTCTTTAGGAGGGAAAGCAAATGAACTTTAGAGTAAAATTTATTGGTCTTGGAGGACAAGGAATTCAACTTGCAGGAAAATTACTTGGAGAAGCTGGATTTAAACAAGGTTTAAACGTTTCTCAAGGTGTTATTTATGAACCTGCGACATCTGGAGGAATTACCATTGCAGATATTAGTTTAGCCGATAAAGATACTGAAATCCTCTATCCATTCATTGAAACCCCCAATATATTAGTAATATTCGCTCAACGTGGTTGGGACGAATTCAAATCTAATGTTGATGAGAATACAATTGTCCTTGCAGATCTTGATAATGTTCAAGAATTTGATGATGAGTATTCAAAAAAGGCCCGTTTAGCTTTTCATTTACCTTTTTCAAGAATAGCTCGAGAACTTGGATCTGAGAAGGTTACCAATGTAGTCATAATTGGATTCATATCAGAAATGTTGGATGTTGGAGAAAATTTTGTCCCTGGGATGCTAAATGATGCAAATCCTGAAGATGCTGAGGAATATGAGCTTTTGGAAGTTGAACCAGAACATTTTGAAGCTTCCTTGATCTCGGCATCGCCTGAAAAATTCAAAGAGCTAAATATGAAGGCTTTCAAAGCTGGTTATCAATTATCACTTGATCAGGATTATTCAAAAAATGAAATAGTCCATTTAGAATAAAAAATTTTAAGAAATTACTTTGTTAAATCGATCGATCGAAATTACATTTTTATTTCATTGGAATGATTTAATTTTCACCAAAAGATAGAACAGATAATTCATTTCCATCTGGATCTTTAAAATTTGCAACGTGGAGCCCTTCTGCTACTCTTGTAAAACCTCTCCAAAAATCAATTCCTTTACTTTCCAAATGATCAATCGCTTTTTTAACCGAATCAACATGAAATGTGATTTCAATTCTCTTATTTTTACTCAAATCTTCCGGTTTTTCTATAAATCCAATAGAGAGTCCTCCGTTTGAGAAGCTTAACGATGATATTGGATCATCGGGATTTTTCATTTCTAATTCAAGTTTGTTATGATAAAAATCTACCATCTTCTCTTTGTTGTTTGTTGATATCATAATATAAGAAACATTATTTAACATAAATAATACCCATGACATGATGAAACTATCAATAATATTTACTTTGCTAAAGGAGAAAAACTTGTATTATGTGTATTTCAAACCAAATTAATAATATTTGAAATTATATTTGATGAGCGAAAAAGCTTTAGATGTCAATGAGTAACTACAAATGTGGCTTCGGAAACTAAAACCGGAATAGTACAATTTACTTATGATGAAAAACCTTGGTTAAGGAATTATCCAAGCAATGTTCCGGAATCAATTGATTACCCTGAACATAGTATTTACCAATTCCTTGAAACAGCAGTTGCTGAAAATCCAAATGGCGATGCACTAATATTTTTTGATAAAAGAACTTCATATAGGAAAATGCATGATAAAGTTTGTAGACTTGCAACTGCATTAAAAGGTTTGGAGGTAAAAAAGGGGGATCGAGTTGCGATTTTCCTTCCAAATTTACCTCAATTTGTAATCTCATTTTTCGCAATCCAGAAAATTGGTGGTGTATGCGTTACTTTTAATCCGCAATATAAGGAATCAGAATTACTACATCAGCTCAATGATGCAGATATTGAAGTAATTATTTGCCTTGATTATGTAATGTATCAAAGAGTCAAAAAGGTACGTGATAAAACAAAACTGAGACATGTGATCGTATGTCGTATGGGAACAGAAATTGCATTTCATAAACGAATTATGGGTACTTTGACTGGCAAACTTCCCTTGAATAGACCAATTGATACAACTGATTTCAAATTCGAAGATATAATTGCTACTAACGAACCAAGTACTGAAATTCCTGAAGTAGATGCAAAAAAAGATTTAGCTCTCCTTCAATATACTGGAGGTACAACAGGGGTTTCTAAAGGGGCGATGCTTACTCATTATAATTTAGTTTCTAATGTTATAGCACTTGATCGTTGGATCCAACCACCAATGGAAATGGGAAAAGAAAAATTTGTGGGTGTCGTGCCACTTTACCATGTTTATGGATTGGTGACATGTATGGTGCCGGCAGTGAAATTAGCTAGTCCTTTAATTCTCATTCCTAATGCCCGAGCAGGCCGCCCAATGTTTCAGGATCTCTTAGAAACAATTGCGAAACACAAACCTACCATTTTCCATGGAGTACCTACATTATACTTAGCGTTATTAATGCATCCCAAGATTAAAGATTACGATCTAACAAGTATTCGGGCTTGTTTATCTGGTTCTGCACCTCTACCGGTAGAGATTATGAAAAATTTTGAAGAATTGACGGGAGCTAGTGTTGTTGAAGGATATGGCTTGACAGAAACTTCACCTATAACCCATGTTAATCCTATAGCTCCTGATGCTGAAGTTAAACCCGGTTCGATTGGGATGCCATTTCCAGATACTGAGATAAGAATATTTGATCCAGAGGATTATACTAAGGAATTATCTTTTGGTGAAGAAGGAGAACTTGGTATTAGAGGCCCTCAAGTTATGAAAGGATATTGGAAAAGGCCTGACGCTACAAGTGAGGTAATGAATCCTGATGGATTCTTTATAACTGGAGATATTGCTGTCATCGATAACGATGGATATTTTACAATTACAGATAGAAAGAAAGATATGATTAATGCTGCAGGATTGAAAATTTATCCAAGAGAAGTAGAAGATATCCTTTACGAGCATCCCGCAGTCGCTGAAGCCGCCGTGTGTGGAGTTCCAGACAAATATAGAGGAGAAACCGCTAAAGCATTTATAGTGTTAAAAGATGGAGAAACGGCATCTGCAGATGAATTATCCGAGTTTTGCAAAACAAGAATGGCAAAATTCAAAGTCCCTCGATATTATGATTTCATTGATGAATTGCCAAAATCCGCAGTTGGTAAAATTCTGCGAAGAGTATTAAGGGATGAGGAATACAAAAAAGCAAATAAAAAGAAGAAAATCTAATTTTATCCAAAATTTTTTATTAGATATGATTAAATTTTCAGTAGATTTGGTCAATTTCTCAAAAAAGAAATTTTCATTTTCTATATAATCCCATCAAAGTTTTAAAACCCAATCTCGAACTTAAATATATCATATATTCAATGTGATGATTATGAAAAGAAAAATAACTTTTATGATAATAATGATTCTCACCTTATCAATGGTGACATCATTTACTCCAAGGGTGCATGCACAGAGAGAAACAATCAAAATTGGTGCAATAGGTCCTCTTGCTATTCCAACTGGAGTCGATATGCAACACGGTGCTGAGCTCGCTGTAGCTCAAATCAATGCCGGTGATGGTGTTGATGTTGCTGGTACCGCGTACGATTTTGAGTTGTTACTTGAGACAACTTCAGGTTCAACAGGTATACCTGATGCAGCAACCGGACAAGCTAGTATTACTAAACTTGCTGGTGATGGTGCAGTTGCAATGCTCGGAGGTTTTAGAACCGAAGTAGTCGCTACTATGCAGTTCGTAATGAATGTTACAGGTATTCCATTTCTGGGAGTAGGATCTACATCTCCTATAATTACGGAATATTTCTATCGTGTTGGTCCAGTTAATGGTACTACATTAGCAAGAAATCTTATTGCTTTATACGGTACTTTCCTTGTAGCAGCTCCACACAATATAACAGATGTTGTTGTAGTAAGAGAAGATGCTGTATGGACAGAAGCAATTTCTGCTGCGGTTAAAGGTGCTTTAGAAGGACTCTTTGGTATGACTGTGGATACTGCAACAGTTGATGCAATTCCAGAAGGAGCTAGTGGTTCTGATGTAGCAGCAGCAATGTCTGCAATTGATTCAGCAAATTATGATGCAATTCTGCCTTTATTTTCAGCCCCCGTCGGACAAAGAGTTTCTGAACAATGGGCAGCATTAGGTCTAAATGAAGATCTATACCTGGCAGGTATTAATGTCGCAGCTCAAGATTCTGATTATTTGGAAGATACTGGTGATGCAGCAATCGGTGAAATTACCCTTTTAGCAGCACCTCCAGATCAAAATCCAACTTCAACATCAGCAGCATTCAAAACTGCATATGAAGCAGAGTATGGAGAACTACCAACATATACTGCTTTTGCCGCTTTTGATGCTGTCATGATTCTTAAAGATGCAATTGAAAGAGCTGGATCATTTGCATCAGCTGACATTCATGCAGTATTACCAGATACTGACTATAAGGGTGTTTCTGCTACAATAAGATTCACATCTGAATCCTCTGCTGGTCAAGTTGCCTCAGCTTCAGTCCCTGATACTCTTAAACCTTTCAATAATACAGTTGCTCATGATTTATATACAACAAGTACTATTGGAGTTTCAGGGTTCCCATTTAATCAACCATATTTTGCACAATGGTTTGCAGATGGATCACAAGGTGCTATTTGGGCTGGTACTTCCACCGGATACAAAAGCGCTGAAGCACCATCTTATGCACCTGAAAGTGATGATGGGTTCTTACCCGGATTTGAAGGAATTTTTGTAGCATTCGCCATTGGTACTTTTGTTGTTCTTAGAAAAAGAAAGAATTAAAATATATATAAAATTAAGTTAGCAATAATTTCAAATAATATTAAAATAACGTCGCATCTATCATATATTTAGAATAATAATTACATTTGAAAATTCTAAATTCTCTTTACTAAATACAGAACCAAGATAAGTCTCATTTTGATATTTTATGAAAGTGTGCTAATTAGATTATCTTCCTTAGTAATAATTAGAAAAATTCTGAGAAAAGGTTAAGTTAATACTTTCAAACAGAGATATATAACTTTCAAACATGTTTTGATTGTAGGTGACTTAATATAAACGGCGAAGATATCAATCCAAACCCAGAAACAAGTGGGATAATAAGTAGATTGGCAAATTTTTTTCAATTAGATTTGAAGAATAATGAAAATGCAGGTTCAATAATCTTTCTTCTTATTCTAGCCCCTTCATTTATAGTGTATTTAGTATTAATTAACCTTGAGGGCGGTAGTGTGGATACAGAATCTGTTTCAGGGATTCTAATTCGAGGTTTTGCGCGTGGGGCTTTTTATGCTTTAATATCAGTAGGGTTTTCAATAATATTTGGTGTTGCTAAGATGTTCAAACTATCAATAGGTGGTTATTTTGTTATTGGGGCCTACACTGCGTTTTGGTTTAAGGAATCATCTAAAATGGGAATTGATGATATTCATAAAGGCGGAATTTCAAATCAAACGGATTTGATTTTCAAATTAATAATATATGCCCCCATAATTTTATTCTTTGGATTTTTAATTTATATGTTTGTTTATTTTGGACAAACAATTGGTACAGGATTAATTTTATTGAATTTTGCTTTCTTGATATTGGAACGTCAATTACTAATTGATAATTATGATGCAACAGGTTTTACTTCAACATCATTGGCCTTCTATATTCAAGCCGGGTTTCTTCTTGCTGGTATGAGTTTAATATACTTGGAACTTACAAATAAACAGATATTGACTTTTATGTTTAGTTTAAATATCTTAGCAGTGTTTTTCTCTTTAGATTCAAATTTCTTAATATCACCCGCTTTGTATTTGGCTATTTTCTTTTTTTCGATAATCATTGTAGCAATCATAAGTATGCTAGTTGATAGATATTTGTTGGAAAAAGCCAGAGATAATCCTACAAATGTTTTAATTATTACTTTTGGAATAGCATTACTGATACAAAGTATAATTCCAATATTCAAATTCCCATCACGGGGTGGTTTTGAAGTGTTTGGAATAGATCCACATAGTTTGGGGGGAATTGTAACAACTGGAGAAAGATACCAGTTATTTGGAACAAAAATTCAAGCTTTGCAAGTAATCTCTGCCATTTTCTCTTTAATTTTCTTAATTCTAGTTTATTATTTCATTAAAAAAACACCAATGGGACGAGCTATGGAGGCAGTATCCGAAGATCCCGAAGCAGCATGGCTTGTTGGTATTAATGTAAGAAAAGTATATTTAGTAGCAACTGGATTGGGTATGGCATTGGCAGCAGCAGCAGCAATTTTAACTACCCCTTTTGATGCGCGTCCTAATTGGAGTGTTTTTATGGGTTGGACACCTTTAGTATTTGCTATCGCGGTTGTCACACTTGGAGGGATTGGTAGCATATTTGGCAGCGCAATTGCAGGTTTTATCATAGGGTACACTGAAGTTACAGTTGCCACTAATGAAGTCTCTTTGAGCGGAATTGTCCCTTTAATAATGATATTCATTATTATGCTCATAAGGCCAAATGGATTATTTGGAATATCGGAGGAAGGTGAATGAAAATAAATTGGTCCTATTACTATGATGAGATATCAGATAGGGCATTTTATATTTTAGGTTTTTTCTTATTAGTCTTCTTACCTTTCATGAAAGATTGGATTCTAATTGGGGATTTTGTAAGAAATGCTCAATCTACAGGCGTTCTACCAGAAAATGCAAACATGGCTTCAGTTTTGGGATTGGCTGCAGTTTTCGCAATTTTCGCTGCATCTTGGGATCTAATGTCCGGATTTAGTGGTCAGATTTCGTTTGGACATGCATTGTTTTTTGGCATGGGTGGTTATCTTTCAATAAAAGTAAAACACGGGATGGTTCTATACAATATCGAAGTTTTTCCAGGAATTGTAAATAATTTTCATGATCTTGCTGGGATAAGGATTGATATTGGAATGTTACAGGCAATATTTATTGCAGCTTTCATAACAATGTTTCTTGCCACGATGTTAGGAATTTTAACACTAAGATTAAAAGGACCATACTTCGCACTAGTTACCTTAGTATTACCACTTATCGCAAGGGTTCTAGTGACAAAAATATGGAAGAATGAGGCTGGTGGTGATCTTGGATTGCCAAAATATGGTTCGGATCCTTTAAAAACTGCAGATTTAATAGATTCACCAAGTAATCCAGATTTTACACCTCTAGAAAATCTTGAAATCAAAGCAATCGAAGATTACAAAGTAATATTGCCATTTTTAATCATCACAGTGGGGATAATGTATTTCCTAGGTAAGTCTCGATATGGATTAATGCTAAAAGCCATTCGTGAAGATGAATTGGCTGCATCATCCTCAGGTATCAATGTGGGATTTTACAAAGTCTCAGTCATAGGAATTAGTGCATTTTTCGCGGCTATTGCAGGTTCTTTGTTAGTACAAATTGGAGAAAGTGCTTCATCAAGTATATTTGATACTGAAAGGAGCTTTCAAGTAATTATATTTTCTATTCTAGGTGGCATAGGTACAATTACGGGTGCAGTTGTAGGGGCATTTCTCTTGACATTCAGTATTGAAAATTATTTGAATGAAGCACTAATTGCCATTCCCACTGTTGAAACCCTGGTTTTAAGTTTATTTCTGATCTTTTCATTAAGATACCAACCCAGAGGAATAATTAGAGCTCAACCGCAATTTAGAAATTCTCTGGTTTTTAGTAGCGTTTGGTCTGTATTTTGGGTATTTTATGAATCAGGAGAAATTTTTAGCTCATTCTTGAAAACATTTGATCCTGCAGACATATTAATCAATCTTTTTGGAGATAATGAGAATGGTTTAATGTATATCGATATTTCAGTTGTTCAAGGTCGGATCCTATTTTATTTTATAATAGGTGTCGTAATCGGTTATTTTTTCCCAGAATTATACAGAAAGGTGAGATTAAAAACATGGGGCGTATGGCCCAATTTGGGTAAGTTTGACCCACCGACGTGATTATAATGAGTGAAGAAATAAAAGAACAACCAAATAAGTCTGACGAACTTGTTGAATCTGATACAGTACTCAGAATAGAAAATTTGACTAAAAAATTTGACGAAATCGTAGCAGTAAATAATGTAAGTTTTGATGTAAAAAAAGGTGAAATTCTAGGTATAATTGGAGCAAATGGATCAGGTAAAACTACATTGTTTAATTTAATATCTGGTGTACATGATCCGACAACTGGTAAAATATTTGCCATCCAGCAAACTCGAACAACTTCACAAAATTTTAAGTACGAAATTCTCCGTCCTTTTATCAGTTTATTCAATGGTATTATTTATCTATTTATTACTCTGATATCATTTGTATTATTTCCATTTGACTTGGCTGATTTCAAAGACCGTTCTAAAAACAAACGAAAAAGAGAAACAGCATTACTCAATGGAAGAAATTCAGTTGATATTGGTGGAATGAGATCAGATTTAATCGTTAACGAATTTGGGATTGCACGAACATTCCAAATAGTTAGACCATTTAAATTTCTAACAACTCACGAAAATGTTACGATTCCACATGTACCTCGTAAAACTTTCGCGAGCCCTGCTAAATTAAAATCAGATGGGTTAAGATCACTACTTGATGTAGATTTGGGTGAAAAGAAAAATTATCCAGCATTTATTCTTCCGCACGGTGATCTCAAACGGCTTGATATATCTCGGACTTTAGCTTGTGACCCAGAAATTATTTTGCTAGATGAGCCCTATAGTGGTTTGGGATCTGAAGATTCGTTTAGAATCACACAATTAATAAAAAGGGCAAATGAAGAATTTGGAGTTACAATAATGATTGTTGAACATAAGCTGAAATTTCTTTCTAAATTGGTAACGAGAATCATTGTGTTGGATCAAGGAACAGTCATAGCGGTCGGTACTCCTAAAGAGATCTCTGAAAATAAGAAAGTAATCTCGGCATATTTAGGAACGGAGGCTTCTCAAATTGCTTGAAACTAAAAACCTCAGTATTCACTATGGACGTGCTATTGCTTTAGCATCTGTAGATCTAAAAGTAAAAACAGGTGAGTTTGTTTCTGTAATTGGTGCAAATGGCGCAGGAAAATCAACCCTCCTACGAGCGATTAGTGGTTTAATTGAACTTGAAAAAGGTAAAGTACTTTATAATAATGAAATAATGGTAGAATCTACGAAATCTCAATTTAGAAGTATCGGGAGAAATAAATCATTACAACCTAATGAAATAGTAAAACGTGGTATAATCCATTGTCCGGAAAGAAGAAAATTATTTCCTCGATTAACGCTAGAAGAAAATTTAATGCTTGGCGCTTATGTTCACAATGAAGAAGTAGAAGAGAATGCAAAAAAACTTGAAGAGGTATTGGATATATTTCCAGATTTACGACATAGATTACATGAAAATGCAGGTAATTTTTCAGGTGGACAACAACAAATGATTGCTATTGCCAGGTCTTTAATGAGTAGACCAAAATTATTAATGCTTGACGAACCGAGTTTAGGATTGGCTCCAATTATCAGAGCAGATATAATGGATAAAATTCGTGATATCTCTAAGCAGGGAACGACTATTTTGCTAATTGAGCAAGATGCAAATTTAGCATTGTCTGTTTCTGATAGAGCATATTTATTGGAAGATGGTGCGGTAGAAAGAGAAGGTCCATGTAAAGAATTATTAAAAGATGAATATATTACGCAAGCTTATCTTGGATTTAATTAATTCTCATCCTCTGAATATTCATACACAAGATCCCCATCAATATAGGTTTTTAATACTCTATTTCTTACATCAAATGGATCACCATCAAAGATAACGAAATCTGCATCTTTTCCAGCTTTCAGACTTCCCACACGATCATCAACGTTTAAAACCTTAGCAGGATTTAAAGTAATTGTTTCCAATGCTCTATCTGCAGGTAATCCTTCTCGAATTGCCATGACAACGGTATCTCTTAATCCATCAATTGGAATGACTGGTGCATCGGTAGTTATACACACCATGACTCCTGCTTTAACCATTATGCCTGGTGTTTTAAGTGATTTGTTGACTAGTTCCCGTTTTACTCTGGTACCAAATAATGGTCCTATTACACAGGGTAGATTTTTTTCAGCAATAATTTCTTTAATCTTTGAAGACTCAGTAGCATGATCAATAACAAGTTTATATCCAAATTCTTCTGAAAGTCTAATTGCTGTTCTAATATCATCTGCTCTATGTGAATGGCAACGTATTGGAATTTCTCGATTTAATACTTTTAGCAAAATTTCCTTACCAAGGTCATATTCGGGTTTTGATGGTAAATCATTTTTCTTTTTATTTTCATCATCACCTTCCTCAATCGATTTTATTTTTTTGTAATATCCCTCCCATTTTTGAGCATAATCTAATGTTTCATAGAATGATTTTCGAATTAAATAAGCAACAGCCATTCGTGTATGTGGGGCCCTCTTGTTATTTACACCAACCCTTTTAGGATTTTCGCCCATTGCCATTTTAACACCTGCAGGTTCTCTAATCACCATTTCATCAATTACATGCCCTCTCGATTTTACAACACAAAATTGCCCTCCAATGGGATTTGCTGAACCATGAGTTAAACCCATGGTGGTTACTCCACCTTTTCTTGCATCATCGAATCCTAAATCTTCAGGGAAAATAGAATCCATACTTCTAAGATATGGAACGATTGCTTCACTTGTCTCATTGCCATCACCCACAGCAGGTCCCGGTGATACACCTTCTTCCCAAAGACCAACATGCGAATGAGCATCGATTAATCCAGGTGTGATCTCCATTCCCTTACAGTCAATTACTTCATATCCATCTGTTGACAAATTTTCCCCTACTTCTACTATAGATGAACCATCAATAATTAAAATTGCATTCTCAATGGGCTCGCCCTCCATGGTGTGAATTTTTGCACCGACAAACGCTTTTTTCATTAATCAACAGCAAAGAGGTCATAATAAAAATTATTTGTGAGAAAGACTAAAATCTTATTATTCATTTTTCAAATCCATTTTATTCTTGTACTATTAAGAAATTTGATTATTTTTCGATATTCTAAATACAATTATCGAATGATAGGATTATCCAGTATTTCTTAACCCGGCTGCAATTCCATTCAAAGTGAGTAAAAGTGCACGTTGCATACCTTGAGGATCTAAATTATCTGGTTTATTCATTTTTCTCCATTGTTTAAGCAGTTCGATTTGAATTAAATTCAACGGATCAATATATGGATTTCTTCTCATAATTGAATTTCTTATATCTGGGGATGTTCCAAGTAGCACATCAGATTGAGTTATCTGTAGTAACATATTTTTGGTTTGTTCATATTCTGATTTTATTGTCTT
>MDVR01000120.1 GCA_001940725.1 Candidatus Heimdallarchaeota archaeon LC_2
ACAAAAATAGGATCAGTAAAATTCTGAGCTCTGAAACCACTATCTGGATCAGTATTTGTCATCATAAGCGGTCTTTCAACCCATTTAGGCACCTCACGCGACCCTTGGTTCTCCCAGTAAGTGGCTCCGAAAGTCACTTTGTCAAATCCAAAGAATTGATTCGAATAAGTAGCGAACCCTAAAACAAGGTCCATATCACCATCACCGTCAAAATCTACAGGATTTGCATTAGACCAATGACGACCTTTCGAGTTATCATTTATTTCATCGAAATAACCACCTTTCACAACAAAGTTAAATTCTGAGAGTATTGGGTCCGCTTGGGTTAAGATGAATGCCTGTTGTGGGAGCGAATCACCCCAAATAAATTCCTGTGGTTGAGATTGTGTTTGTCCAAAGCCGAATTGTGCTTCCAGTAAGGTAATTTTACCATTAGTAACAATATAATCGTTATGAGCATTTCCAATAAAATCAGCTACACTTACTTTAGGCATCCATGTTGAGGCTGAAAAGGTGCCCCACATTTGTCCAGTTAATTCTTGAGTTGATAATGTTGCAATTGTTGGATCTGCACTTGCAGATGCATAGAAAGTATTGAAATTATTTGTTTGTCTTAGTGGATTGAAGTAAGAACAAACTGGCAGACTATATGCATCACAACTATCTTCTATAAGGGGATCAATTGAGGTAACCACACTTGTATCCGTAACCATATACCATATTGATATATCAACTTGCCCTCTTGCTACGGTACTGGAATCTCCCTGATCTAAATTACCTAAGGAACCATCCCAGCCTCCAAGATACAACATGAAACCATTTGAATAAGGATCAAATTTATCATTGTAAATATTTTCAGAAACAACACTTACATCAATAGGAAGGATTGACATGGTAAAATATTTATTACCATTTGTGTTCATCCAATTTACCCAAGTTCTTACTCCATAAGATGAGGTGGGACCAACGGTACGAAATATTGAGCCATCGCCCACTGGGTCGCCTTTTTCTCCAAACAACATTTTTGTCAATTTATCATTGTAAATGGGAACTGAATATGGAGAAGTTTGTTGGTACACATAAATTGTACCTTTTGTACTGATTACAACATACTCTAAGAAATTCTCATTTCTTGAATTGTAAAAATTTTCTGCAGTCCAAGAAGCTACAACTCCTCCATCTGGAAGTAATCCAGTTAAATCAAGTGTATCGGAAATTGTACCTTTATCAATCCAACCAGGGAAACGACCCGTATGTTTAACAGTCTCTAGATCGAAAATATTAGTTTTTAATTTCCATCTTTCATCAGTCCATGAATCCCATCTGACCACATATTTACGTTCAACAGAGTCCCATGTGACTGCTAAAATTGCACCATCAATAGTACCAATATATCCAACTGGTGTTGGATTCTCTTCATTCTTGAAGGTCATAAATCCGGTTTCAACACTCAATGCGTCATAAATAGGATTATTCCAAGCAGTGGTTTCAAATACATCGACCTTAAGTTTTCCTGATAATACTTCAAATTTGAAATATCTATAAAAATTGATATCAGCGGCACCCATGGTCGGATCTACTTCCACTGTATAGAAATCACCGCTGGGATCTGCTTTTACGTATGATGAATTGATGTTGTAATAATGAATATTATCAGCAGAAATAGATACATTGATTTGATTTACTGGAACCGTTGTATCTTCAACATAAACTTTCATTTCAGGGATAGAAGAAATACCATTACCGGCTGCCTCCTCATCATTACCCCAATCATAAACGGCCCAAGCGCTTCCCCACCAATTTGATAGAATTGTAGCATCAAATGTTGTATACCGTCCTTGTGACATATAATCTCCATCGGGTTGATCTCGTTGGTTCATTACTGAATAGCTAGAATATGGATAAATTACAAAATTACCCCATCGCGTATAATTTAATGGTTCATGGAATCTAGATCCATTATTTCCATCCCAATATACATTCTGGGTACTTGGAAGTTCAGTATTATTAAACCAACTTGATGAGTTAATCATTGCATCAGTATATACATCCAAAGGATAGATTTCAACTGGGTTTGTTTCCCATTTTTGGAACTCTCTTTGAACCCTGAATAAACCGAATGTACCATCGATAGTATCTAATATATAAGCACCTTGCCCCTGTATTGCGATCATGAGTTCCATTTCACCATCTCCATCTAAATCTGCACCTTCCATATCTGATATTGGTCTTCTGACTACGTTACCAGAATTCCAAATATCTCTGTAAGCATTATCTTGAATGATTGGATATGGCTCTCCATTAACCCACAAGGTTTCCCCATCATTTTCAAGTAGATGGATTTCACCGTTTCTTAAGCCTGTAGCGACTTCTTTCAAACCATTCGAGTTGACATCTGAGATACCGAGTGCGGTTACTTGTGATGGCATTTTCATTGTGAATACTTCTCTAAAGGTGATGAAATGATCTTCACCGAATGGATAATTCCCATGTGTATCATATTCATACCATCTTACAGTGTCTCCTGTTCCGACGATTATATCTTGTCTGAAATCTTGATCAACATCGTAGACAATGACATCGAAAATTCGCCCTAGACGACTTGGAGACTTGTAAACAAGGTCAAATTGATTCTCCATATTTGTATATGGATCATATATATGTCTCTGCTCAAATACGTAAAGAATTCCATCTTCACCCCCAGCGATGATTTCTGTCAAATTATTATAATCAACATCTGCAAAAGCTAGACTCGTGACGTCAGATTGGAATATCCCACCACCAATTTCCCATACTAGATCATAGCGATCTTCCAATAGGTTCCATCTATAAAGGTGAATTTGGTTATCATAAAGATATCCTCCAGCCAAGGCCATCATATCACCATCATCAGTTGTAGCAACGGCATGAATAGCTGCCTTAGATACCCATGGATCCCATACTTGCTGATATGCATTATCATTATCAGAAAGGAACTGTCCTACATCGAAATCCTCTGGATACGCTGAATTTGGATCAAGATCACTGACATCAACATCGCTGATATCAGGAATACCATTCTCCCAATCCCAATCATCAAATTCATCACGATTATAGGTTTCGTGTTGTGGTAGTCCTTGGACTGTTGATATTGTAGTAAATAAGAACAGTAATGAAATAGCTAGTGTTAATAGTTTGGGGTTAGTTAATTTATTTTTTCCTATCATGTTGATCAGCCCTCCTTCTTAAATGGATTTTTGAATCTATCCGATGCTCTCACAGCGTAGATTAATCCACCACCAACTACTAATGGAACAGCAACATACGCCCCTGTTTGAAATAAAGTTGGTTTTTTAATTGCGAATGATGATGAAACCAGATTTTCAGTTCCGTTGAATGTGGCACCGAAGACCTCTATTGTATAGTGTCTCGTTCCACGCTCATTCGGGAAACTATGGCTCGGTTGGTGATAGAGTCCAAGCCCTGGATCCAATAATAAAGTAGTATTATCCGTTATGATCGTACCATTTTCATCTATCATTCGATACCAAATATCGACATAATTTAATCCGGCATTAACCTTAATCGGTAGTTTCGGATCTTCAAGTTCATTGAATGAATAAGTTCTCGATTCAGGGCGTATAATTTCCAAACCATCGAGATTAATATCCAATTCAAATTGAACCTGCCGCGTATATGTTTCTGTTGCATTTTCTCCAGTTACTTCCAATATCCATTGTCCACTCTCCTGTGGTAAAGCCAAATAATCAGCGTCCCAGTATCCAGAAGCAGATGTTTCTGACATTGGAATTGAACTGCTCCAATTTGTCTCATTTTCAAGTCTATATCTATATTCCATAGAAGTCATTGAGAATGATCTATCAAATACGATTACAGGTATTGAGTTAGTATTGTAAATAGTATGTGCGGGAGACAGAATCGTTAGGGTGATAAAAGGTGCAAAACAGGCGTCTAACTCAGATTGTGTTGTTGAATTGTCTAGCATGTCTGTACCACACCAGTGTTCAAGTCCATCGGAGATACCGTCTCCATCAGTGTCCCACTCAGTCGGTGATGTATATGAGGTGTATGCCTCGTATCCATCGAATAATCCATCATGATCTGAATCAACGTTATCAACACCCCCAGGGGTTGAGACTTGACCCACGCTCTGAGTAAACCAAACATAATATTCTTCACCGTCCATTAAACCATCAGAATCACTGTCTATCTCCATCCCATCTAAAATATCATTATTATTTTCATCAGGGTTGGTCGGATTCCGGTTGTAACGGTATACTTCTGCTCCATCCGGTAAAAGATCACCGTCTGAATCTGATTTTAGCGGATCTGTGAAGATCGTTTGATCAAGATTCACCCCGTTTTGCAATAACGGAATAGTATATCCGTTCACTTCCATCGGGTCTGATAGCCCGTCTCCATCTGTATCATTATTAATCGGTGACGTGTTCCATATGACAAACTCTGCATAATCGGAAAGTGTATCATTATCAGAGTCGTTATTTGCTGGATTAAAATTATGCAATAACTCAAATTTATCATTTAAATTGTCGCCATCTGTATCATTATTGACTGCACTCGTATTATACGGTGAAATCAGTATAAATGAGATAAATGGATTGAGCAACGTTGTTATGTTTCCGATATATTGCTCCATCCCGTCTAATAGGCCATCACCGTCTGTATCATTATTTAACGGGTCCATTGGAATCGGAGCATCAAGCCATGGAATGACTGATTGTCCGTTGCGAGTTTTACCGAGATAAAGCTCCCAACCGTCTTCTATTCCATCGAGATCAGTATCTCTAATTGTGGGATTGGTACCTAATAGGAATTCATCATAGTCAGACATTGACATGCTTATTTCACCAAATTGGTCGAGTGTAAGCAGTGAGTCGTTATCAGTATCCCAGAGATTAGGGTCTGTAGTCACATTATACATTTCACCAGCAGTTCCAGACTGAACAAGAAAACCTTGTACCTCTTCTCCATCTAAAAGACCGTCATCATCCGAATCTGCATCGAATGGATCGGTGTAATAAATAAAAATTTCTTCCCAATCCGTGAGAAAGTCATTATCGCCATCTTCATCATTAGGATTGCTGAAGTACACCCAGATCTCTTCGTAATCGCTTAAACCATCTATATCAGAATCTTTCATATTAGGGTTTGTGTGATAGAAATATACTTCTTCACCGTCCTCAACACCATCATAATCAGAATCAGCCAAAAATGGATTTGTGTGGAATATGAAAAATTCATCACCATCTGTGATTCCGTCGAGATCAGTGTCTACGGATCGTCCATCTGTACCCAGAGTTAATTCTTGAAGATCGGCGAGGCCATCTCCATCGGTATCTGGATTATTTGCATCGGTGTGATTACTATCAGGGCGTAACATTCCCTCTAAACCATCTAATAGACCGTCATCATCTGTATCACCATCTAGAGGATCGGTTGGAGGATCTCTTGACAATTCATAACCATCACTATTAAGGAAGAATCCAAAAGGTGGATCTTCCCTATCCTCTGGACCTCCAATTCCGGTGTCGCCATCAGTATCTGGATTGGTTGGATTCGTGCGTACGATTCGTGGTGCTTCTGGGATTCCAGTTTCTGGATCGATAAATATAACAGAACGACCTTGAACTTCTCTAAGGTCAGTCATATCAATTCCTAAATACGGAATTTCTACAGGTGCTCTACTTCCATCCCAAAGCTGCCAGTAACTATCATCGTCTGTATCATTATCCAGTGGATGAGTGTAGCCTCCATTAAAAATTAAAGGAGGTGTATCGCCTACATAAGCGGGTATATCATCTCCAGCAGTATCCTGACCTAAATCCAGTGGATATAAATCGGGACCATAGAACATACCTCGTTCTCCTTCCTCACCATCTAGTAGCCCGTCGCCATCTGTGTCGGGATTTAGTGGATCGGTCCTATCATTGTAAAATTTATCACCTATTTGAATCTGACTCACTGAGGGTGTAATTTGGCTCATATTCCAACTGTGGTGGACTTCATAGTAATCATCCAACCCGTCACCGTCTGTATCAAGCTCTAATGGAGATGTTTGGTAGAAACTTGCTTCCTCACCATCCAGGAGGCCGTCAAAATCAGTATCTGCGACAAGTGGATCAGTAAGTGTATTGTAAAGCTCGATATTGTCGTCCAAGCCATCTTGATCTGAATCTTTTAGTCCAGGATTGGTTTTGGTGGTTTGAGTCTCAAATTTGTCAGAGAGTCCGTCCCCATCCGAATCAGGTTTTGTTTTGTCAAGCCCTGGGGTCTTATCTTCATACTCATCCGATAATCCGTCACCATCCTGATCTCCCCCCAAAGCACCATTTTCGGTTGCTTCAGCCGGTGAGCTCGTCGTGAGCTCTTTTCCTAAGGGAGGAGCAAATCCACTCGGACTCCATTGGAAGGAAATTTCTGCTTCGAAGAATAGAAAAGTTACCGTCACTCCTATTGTCAGCTGAATAGAGATAAAGACTCGCAGCGGAGTCGGCGCGACCAAGTCCTGTAGCAAGGTTAATACGACTTCAAGCGTCCCCCATAAACTAAAACTAGCTATCAGCAAATCGATTCCAATCTGCACATGAAATGATATTCCAAACGTAATTGTCATGGACCCCGTCTCCGGGGCAATCGCTGTGGCCATTCTTTTTACTATATCCAGCCCAATTGAGAAAGCAATCGTAATACTAATGGCATCTAGGCCTATGTACTTACCGATTGAGTTTAAGCCACCACCGGCACCTCCGGTAAGGAAGTCAAGCAGTGTCAGCGTTTTTGAAATTGTAATTTTGAATCCGAATCCCCATTCGACCACTTTCATAAAGTCATCGAAATTGAGGTTTCCATTCTTGAAACTAAATAATTGTAATTTGAAGAATCCATAACCGGAGAAACTAAGTTCCAAACCTAGCGATTCCAGTAGGAATGTAATAAACGAACTCTCGCCTGAACCGAAGTCACTCAGCTCAAACGATGCCACCAGGATCGGTGTTATCGCGAAGAACGAGAATGCCGTTTTCAGCACCTCGCCTACATCTGCACCTTCGTCGAATATCTGTACTCCCCTAAACACGAGATCAAAAATCATCTCTGATAGTCGTTCGACGTCAAATTCGAATCCCGGCTCAAGTCCTATTCCTATCTTAATTGTAAATAATGAGAAACCACCTATACCAATTGGAATTTCTAGTTCAAATAGTTTGAAGCTGTCATCTTGAACGCCTCCAAGAGCACCATCAACCCCACTTGCAAGTCCACCAATTAGATCTACAACAGTTGATGCAAGCCAAGCAGTAAGTTGTGTAAATATTGTTCGAAATCCATCATTAAAAACATCTTTAATCTTCATAATAAAGGAAATTAGCGTTTCTATATCAGCGGCATAAGCTGGTACAAGTGCGGTAATTAATGAGGTCATTTCTTCTACTGATGGTGCTTCATCAGTAATTCCAATAACAGTTCCAAAAATCCCTTTTAGTAATTCTACAAATGGCGTTATGTCTACATCCAATAATTTGTTAATAACAAAAGTTGCTCCAGTGAGTAATGCCTTCATTATACCTTCTACAGCATTTTCTCCTCCAGATCCAACAATTTGGATAATTGTTCCAACTGCATCTGAGATAATTTTAATTACATCAGTAGAATCGAGTGCAGCACCTGTAATTGCATCTGTATGTCTTGGTAGACTGTTTAATTCTAGCGCTTGATTATAATTTAATCCTGGAATAACGCCCACAAGGAAAGACAGCAGATCGTTAAGTAATGCTGGGAGATCGGTAAGATCTGGAATTAGATCTTTAATAATTTCCTTTAGATTTGGTGGGTTCTTTATGAATGAAACCACACCAACTAGGGCATTAAGAACTTTTGTGACAAGGTCTGCTTGACCTGTATCAAGAATTCCAAAACTCTTCAGTAAATTGGTTGTCATTGAACCAATGTTAACTGCTGAGCCCAAGCTGAATGATGAGTCAGAAATTGCAACAACAATTGCCAAGACATCTTTAATTGCTTTCTTAAGATCAGCATCTATTGATAGTTCTGCGAGTAATGTATCCAGATCACTCTGGAAAGTCGCTAGGGAATAGCTTCCATCTTTTAAAGCAGCAATCACATTACCTGTTTTGTCAATAATTGCCTTAACTTTAGCGCCGGCGTCAAGTGCTGCTTGACTTATCGAATCAACAAAAGAATAATGAAGTGAAAGTGGAGCAATACCTAGATCATTGAGAACAATATCTGTAAGAACTTCTTCCAAAGTTGGTCCATCCATGACTCCAGCCGTGGTTAAAACCATCGAAAGAAGCTTCATAATGATTTTACTTTGAGATGCATCAAGGGGTAAAACATCACCCAAAACCACATCTAGCAGTTGGGGACCATAGGTTTCAACAATACTCTTGAAATTACCAGTGGCAACAAGATTAACGATCATTCCAATTGCACCTACAAGATAATTCACACCCTGTGTAACCTGTGCACCCGACATACCAAATAAACCAGCTCCTTGTGATATTGTCTGATTAATTACAAATTTGATCATTTCCTCATTGAGAACACTTAGGATAACATCTGCAATATTTGCACCACTGCTAATTTGAGTTTCAACTTTTCCAGCAAGATCAAAAACAGTCCCCAGCAACTCGGAGACTGGTTGACCTAGAAGGGTAAATCCTTCAGGAACCAGTAAATCAACTGCACCTATAATAAAATTCAGTATATCATCAATTCCACCTCTCAGTAAGAATAATGCATCAACGATTAAATCGATATATTGAGTAAGATCTTGTGGAATTGGTAACATGGGAATAATGTCATCAATAAAACCTTTGATCTTACTTGCACTGGGATCAGATATAGCTCCGACCAGTTCTGGAATAGCAAACAATACATTAGCAATATTCTCTACAGTGGAATCATCAATTCCAATTGCACCACCGATTGCATCGAAAAGCCAACCTAATAGCTCATCTACAATCCCTCCAAGCGGACCTCTAAGACCTGATTCAGCAGGTAATAATTGTAAAATAAAATCAGAAGCGGTTGAAGATGTTTTTGGGAATATATCAATACCGTAATCACTTCTAACTTCACCTGTAAGGGCATCAACTTCTCGTAATGTTTCGGGATCTATAACGTACCCTTCATGTGCATTTTTAGTAAAATTAACAGGATTTCTATCAAAATATGCTTGTGTACGAGCCTCTATTGTTGAGGGATGTTCAACACCCATCACATCTTGAGGTTCAATCGTTCTTGCAGTCAAATCATTAAAATTATCTGCAAAGTATTGAAGTGAGACCATTCGTATATCTTCAGCAAAGTTACCAGAAGTTGAGTCATCATAATGCTTTTCAAACACATCAGCTAATGTCCAGAGTGCAAATACGAAAAGTTGATGAGCATCTTCTTTTTCAGAATTTGGTCCATATACTATCAAATCTTGTGAAATAAAGTTAAATAATTGTAAAGTGTTTCCAGTTGCGAAAACATGGATAACATCTGATTTTAAGGTATCAGCGACCTTCTCCCACCCAATATTTGTTGTTTTGCGTCCCCGTTCTGTAATTATCATCCCATCATAATCACTCGGAAAGACGTAAAGAGCGATATCAATATTCTCGCTCTCCTGCACCAAGGCAATCTGATCATAATGAGTAATCGGAATTCCAAGAATATTTGGAGTCATCAAAGAAAGAGAGTAATATAATGATTCCCCTGTTTCAGAGCTTAATTCATCTCCTGAATCATAAAAAATACCAATGGTGGTACCTGTAAGTTTGAAATAATGTGATAATTTTTCTTGTTGATATTCTACTGCTTCTGTCATTTCACCAGCACTGACTGCGGCAGTGTAAGTTGAAGAAGAAACAAGAACGATCAATACGACTAATGTAAGTATTAGATTGTGACGTTGCTGTTTATGCATGCTATTCCCTCGATGCAATATTTAAAGTCTGAAAATGGATATTTTTTCAATTACGCCCTAAAATTAGGCATTTAAAGGCTAAATATCAAGAATTGCTCTGTAGGTGCTTTTCTTTCAGACCTTGTATCATCTAGTATTTCCATGCGGTACTTCTTCATTTAAAAAGTATAGACATTCAAAACAAACTGCGGATGAATCATCTAGAATATTTTCACCTAACAAAATTATTGCAAAACGCTTGATCTCTATATTTTGATTGTTTTAGCCGCTAGGCTGCCTATATCTTTTTATTTGATTTAGTTAGCTCTGATAAAATATCTCATAATTTTGATCGAAACTGTAGTGTAAAAGACGCGGTTTAAGTAGGTAAAAATTCGAGTGTCAATAAAATGATTTCTTATGCGAAAACACACACTATAATTTATAATTTTTCTTTTACAATACTTGCAAAATTGGTATACATATGAATCGAATTTATTAAAGAAGAACTTTTCATTTCAGAAATATATAACTAGTTTTCCCGTGATAACACATTTTTTTTTCGGCATACTTAATATTTATCTTAAATCGTTTAAATTTGAAATAGGTGGGAAGTTAACTTGGAAGAAAGATATTCGAAATCAAGTCGCAATAAAAAGATTTCATCTAGAATTCCAGTTATTTTAGCAATAATAATTCTGATCTTTTCCAGTTCAATATGGTTTTTTGATTATATTGATGGAAGAGAACAAGTAAGACAAGATACCAAAATTATTTCAGATGTATCTACTACTGATATCGAATTGAAGATTGTTGAGCGAATAGATCTTATAAATTCAATAATGATGACAGAATGGATTTCCACAGCTAATATAACTCATTTATTTAATTATGATCGATTTTTAGCTATTGTACCTGGATTTTTCAGTTATTACGATAGTTATCTTGCAATCAATTACATAAATACTTCTGATGTAATCAGCTGGGTATATCCATTTGAATCCAATCAAGGAGCTCTTAATAGATCAATTACTACACTTGCTGATGGGTCCATAAATGATGCTTATATCGAGGCAAGAGATACTAAGCAAGTTCGGATTACTCCAGTCATAAGTTTATTTCAAGGAGTAAAAGGGCTCGCTTCATATTTACCCATTATTTTTGAAAATCAACTTGTTGGGTTGTTTAATGTTGTATTTCAGATTGATACTTTGGTAGATGTTGTTCTTGATGCTTTTCATAACCAAAATTACAATTATCATCTTTTAGAAAATAACATTCAATTCTATGAACACGGTACTAAATTTTCGCATACAGATAGTTTTGTTCTAGAAACTAAAATTGTTTTTTATAATTCGGTATGGGTATTACATACAAGGCCAAATTTGGATCTGAGATTTCAAGGATCAATTTATAATAATATCGAAATCTTGTTTTTTGGGATACTTGCTTCTATAGTGTCATTTGCTTTTTCTAGATTCATAGTTAACCAAAACAAGCTGTTAGAAGAAAACTTCAAGAAAAAAGAAGAAATAGAAAAGATAATGTTCCAATATCAAAAAATGGATGATTTAGGTATTTTAGCTGGAGGGATTGCCCATGATTTCAATAACCTTTTAATGGGTTTACAAGCAAATTTTTCAATTTTAACTGATATCCAATTGGAATTATTGCTCAATAGTAGTTCAATCGATAAAACAGTTACACAAGAAATGAAAGAGACTTCGTTATCAATTCAAGAATTACTTGAAAGATCTGTTAACTTAACATCCCAAATTTTATCATTTTCAAGACAAAGTGTAATTGATCTTGAATTTATAAATATGAAAACAGCTATTGAAAATACTCTAAGAATTATTACTCAAAGCAGCGATAAAAGAATAGTAATAACGAAAACACTTGAAAAAGAACCAATGTTCATCTATGGAAATACAAGTAAAATTTCTCAACTAATTATGAATGTTATTTTAAATTCAATCGAAGCTCAGCCAAATGGTGGAACTTTAGACATTGACATGCGAATTAGTAATATCAATTCATATCATATTCAATTGGGAGAACTGGATAGATCCATCGGATATGATCTAGAAAAAATGATAGTACTACAAATCAGAGATTCTGGCTCAGGTATTGCAAAAGAGGACTTGGATAAATTGTTTGTGCCATTTTTCACAACAAAAACCAAATCAAAAAAAGGAACGGGATTGGGGCTCGCTATAGCATACAGATCAGTTAGAACAATGTTCGGAGATATTACAATAGACAGTGTACAAGCCGAAGGAACAACCGTAAATATTTTCTTACCATTAATTACAAAAAATTATTTGATAGAAAAAAATATTAAGTTTACTCAAATTAGCAATGAGGGAATTAGCGAATTTGATATCAAACTAAGTGATAAGATTAAAGATTCAGAAACTGGAAAACTTGATGAGATGAAAGAAACAGAAGAAACACGACCTAAAATTATGATCGTAGATGATGAGACAGCTATTCGAAGAGGACTTAGAATTTATCTAAAGGATAAGAACCAAGCAATTTCCGAATTTGAAAATGGTATTGACGCAATTAAATTTTATGAAGAAAATGAAAATTTTGATTTAGTTATTTTAGATGTCAATCTTCCTGGTATGAGTGGCATCCAAGTACAAGAAAAAATTCGAGAAATAACTCCAAATCAAAAGATTTTGTTTATTACAGGATATTCAGAAGACTCAATTTCAGTTGATCCAAATTCCAATATTTACATTTTACTTAAGCCTTTTACAAAAGAATCATTTCTCTCTAAAATTGGCGAAATTTTATCTCCAGAAGGTTTGCATTGAAAATAGGACACATCAGAGAAATACAACAGTTTGGTTCGTAACTGTGGATCTAATTAACTTCAAAGCTAATCTATCACGATAAGCTTATTTTATCCATATAATTTGTCAGACTATTGACTGATATCGATGATCAATTATTTTTTGTTGTAAATCCAAATAGCCAAGGAGGGAAAACACGTAAAGAATGGTCTAAATTTGAAAAAGTTCTCAAAGATTCTTTAGGCAACAATTTTGATTTCAAACTTGCAGATGGAATTGGTACGGGGATGGAAATATCAAAGGATGCAATTCAAGATGGTTGCAATACCATAGTTAGTGTCGGAGGCGAAGGTACAACAAATGAAGTTGTTAATGCGATACTTCAATCTAAAAACTCGGGTAAAACAATATCTCTTGGGTTTATCAGATCGGGAACCGCAAATGATTTTTTATCAAACAATGTTTATGATTGGCCTATAACATTAGAAGAGCAAATTAAAGCGATAAAAAGAGGAAAAACCCGTACTATACCCATTACTAAAGTGATTGGAGATATTACACGATTTGGTATTAATATTGCAGATGCCGGGATTGGTGCTAAAGTAAGTTATGATTCAAGTGTGAAAAGGAGATTGCAATGGATAAAAGGGGATTTCCGTTATACATTATTAGCGGTTCTTAATGCAATTCGATGGAAAAATAATCCAGCTACAGTAAAATTTGACCATGAGGAAGTAGAAGGTGATTTGACCCTTTTTATGTCGGGTTTTTCTCAAATGGGTGGTGGATTTCAAACTTTGCCACAGGCCTCACTTGAGAATGATAAAATGGCATATCTATTAGTCAAAGATTTCTCTAGATTAAAAATTCTCAAATTTCTAAACACAGTGAAAAAAGGGAAACATAACAATTCAATTGAAGGTATCTACATGGATCACTCCTCCAAAATTGAAATAAATGCGGAAAATCCCATATTATTTGAAATCGATGGTGAACCATTCTCATATGATTCCACCAAAATCATCATAGAAGCAGTACCCAATGCATTACGATTGATAGATCATACTTAAACTTCTATGAATTAAATATTTTAACAAATTAAATTATTGATCGTTAATACGAAAGTAATTACGTTACATCTTCTACCGTCCTTCCACCAAACCAGAGCTTGCTTATTTTGTCATCAGTAATCTCATAAATTGCAATTGAGCGTATTAATTTACCATCTTCATGTCCGGAAACAGCCTCAACATCGATTACAAGATTATTTTGAGTCAGCCTAGATTCAACTAAAGTTTTAGCTTTTGGTTTTGATACAAATGAAGCCTTCATTACTTTTTTCAATTGTTCCTTACCATCTGTTAATTTTTTGTTTGATTCGAGCATGTATACCTCAATGTTATCTGAATAACAATCGATAAATTCCTCTATATCCTGTTTATTATATGCTTCAATTTGTCTATCAATAAGATCCATAAATATTCGCTCCTAACTTTGAAGGATGATGCTTTCTTAATAACATTCCTCAAATGTAAAATAAATTTATAAATTATATTCCAAATTTTATTGTTCAACGATTGGTCCAGATTTCATGAAAATGTTTCAGAGCAACATTAATTGCCTTTTCCAAATCTTCTGTTTGTCCCCTATTTCTCAATAAACCCGCTAATAGTTTCTAGAATTACTAACAAATTTCCACTCTTGTTTGATACCTGACCTCAGGAGATTCATCATTAATATCTTTTAATTGTTTCTTTTCAGCAGTCTACCACAAGGAAATGGCAAGAGAGAGAAAAACTCGTATAGCATTGTGCTCCATATCAATGTATTTTGTTCGACCTTTTTTTCAAAGCCTTCATTTTACTAATGACATCAAATTAATTATTTATATCTTTCAAATCTCTTTTTCTTAGTGAAAATTGATGATTTTCTTGTTGAGAGGTTTATGTCAAAATACGAACATGATATTGAGCTTAACCTTGCAGAAACATGTGTGGACCCTTTTACCTTGAACAATTTGTTTGATCTAACGAAAGAAAAAGATTTTTTTGAAAATTTTGGCAATGTGGATTTAACATATGGGTATATAGAAGGATCATCTGATATTCGCCAAGGTTTGGCTAAATTATATGAACATCAAATTGCTGAGAATATTCTTATAACCGGTGGAGCAATAGGAGGTAATTTTTTAATTTTTTATAGTCTTGTTGAACCTGGAGACACCGTTATTTCAATTTTCCCAGCCTATCAGCAATTATACAGTACACCAAAATCATTTGGGGCAAATGTTAAACTCTTGAAACTCAAACCTGAGGATAACTGGTTACCCAATATTACAGAATTGAAAAAATTGATCGACGATAAAACCAAATTGATTGCAATCAATAATCCTCATAATCCAACGGGTGCTTTGATTGAAACACCTTTGCTTCAAGAAATCTGTGAAATTGCTAAGGAAGCAGGAGCTTACTTACTATGTGACGAGGTTTATCGAGGTCTCTACATTGATTCAAATGATCAAGTAAGCTCAGCTGTTGATTTATATGATAAAGCTGTTGTGACAGGATCGTTCAGCAAATCATTTTCATTAGCAGGAATTAGATTAGGGTGGATCGCGGCTGATAATAATATTATTGAGAAATTGATGTTGCATCGTGATTATACCACAATTAGTAATGGAATGATTGATGATGCCATAGGTGCGTTAGCCACAAGAAATTCTGATCTGATTTTTGATAGAAATCTAAAGATAGTGAGAACGAATCATCAAATAGTTTCTGAATGGGTAAAAAGTGAACCATTGATCGATTGGATTGTACCCAGAGGCGGAAGTGTTGCTTTTCTTAAACACAATCTTAATGTTTCTTCTGAGAAAATTTGTGTGGATCTGATTAATGAAAAAAGTACATTTATGGTCCCAGGCACCTGTTTTAATATGGAGGGGTACATTAGACTGGGTTATGGTTGTAAAACTGAGGTGCTAAAAGAAGGATTAACCAGATTTACAGAATATTTGGGAAAATTTAGGTGATTTTGAATAATACTACCCTGCAAAGTACGATTATAAATTTAGAAATAAATCACAACTAGTCACAATATTTTTATTATTATGTAAAGAAAGATGATTACTACTAGGGATTTGAATTGAAATTATTCGACTTAAGCAAGCATGTAATATTACTTCTGTTGATATTTTTAATTTTTAATTCCCAATCAATAAAAGCTAGTGAACAATTTTTAGAGGATTTTGAGCACGAAATTATTCCAATCAACTATTCAACTTATTTGGAAGTTGATACATCGATTCTACTTACGAATGAATTACAATATTCAGGAGAAAAGAGCTTGAAGCTCACGAATACAAATCCAGATGGTAGTTGCAACATCCGTTTCCCACTAAATATTGAATATTCAGCTGATTTGGTTATCGATTTTTATCAATATTTTGAGGAAAGTGAACCATTTTATTGGATTGGAGTTCTTGGGGTATCAAATGGTACAATTAGAGAATTTATACTTGAATATGGAAATCCTTATTCTGATTGGATAGAAGATTCTGTATATTTAGTTCGAGGGTTTAACATTCCAGAAAAACAGTGGTTTGAATTTTCTGCAAATATAAATAATGACCTTCAGCAAGCATTGCAACATCCAAATAGTCCAGTTGAAACATTTATACCCAGTAAAATTACTTTCTTTTTGATTGCATTGGATCCGGGTAATCCCGAAAGAATAATCTATATTGATTCAATGCAAATTAGAGATGGTGACTCTACTGTCAAGTTTAGTGGAGCAACCACATCCCTTCAAAATTTTAATGCGACATTTTATAGAACTGTGGGTGCATTAGTAATTTTAATTCTGGTGATTTCTGTAATTCGATATAAATATGAAAAATAGAATTGTAATTTTAGTAAATGAACAAAACCCGAATAAATAAGAGAGAAGAAATGAATGAACAATTTTAGATAATTTCCAATATATTATTTGATCGAAAAGAATTATCCATTTTTTAGTTATGAAACAGATGACCAATCTGTTCCACCTGCATTTTTACGATTAGTCGATGTTCATATTCAACAAGTTTTGAGAGAATGGACAAAGAATCAATTAGACTTTGATATTATTATCCACCAGTGGTCGAGAACGTATAATTTTACGAAAAGCCATTTAATGATTTATCTACAGTCTCCGATCTAATAACATTCTCAATAGCAGAGAAATTTCGATGTAATCAAACTTATTTGTAAACAAAAAGTAAATTAGAACACTGTTCTACTAAATATTTTCAAATATTACAAACGTATACTGAATTCAATTGAACACAAATAGATAAGTGTGGGGAAATTATGTTTAAGATTCCGAAAAATCGACCTTGTCATCATCGAATTTCATTTTTGATATTAACAATAATGATTATTACACCTTTCGTCTTAAATTCATCAGAAACAGAGATATCTGCTAATGCAAGTTCAAATATAGAAACTCAATCATTTGTAAATTCTCCCAATCAAGAGTTAAATCATTCGGTATTCAGGATTTCAATTAATGAATACGCTTTTAATTTCAATGATCCTGTTGATTTGAAATTTTCAGGGACTTTAGTACGAGATATGATTTATGACCCATTAGTCCGATTTAATTCTGAGTCAGAAGAATATGAACCAAGATTAGCAAAAGATTGGTACATGACAGCAAATGGAAGGCAATGGACATTTATACTTCAAGAAGGGGTGATTTTTCATGATGGTACCCCTTTCAATGCTTCTGTTGTCAAATTTAACCTTGAAAGAATTCTCGACCCTTCTAATCTAGGTTATCCAGAACCATTTCCTGAATTTGGTTGGGTTGTTGAAGTTCAACCACTTATTGACCGAGTTGAGATTATTAATAATTACGAAGTGATTATTCATTTAACAAAAGAATTTGCTCCATTTTTAGGATCACTAACTAATGCTCTATTTATTTCTCCAACGAATTATGAAAACGGTGAATTTGTTCATTCTTATGGTACAGGACCTTATGTCTACACAAGTGAGAGGGATACAGAAAACAGCACAATTTTAATTCGCAATACAAATTATTTTCGAGGGAATCCACCATTTGAGGAAGTACAGTTTCTTCATTTTAGTAATTATGAAAATGAAGAAGATTTCTTTGAGGCAATAAATAACCATGAGCTTGATTTTGTTCCTCAAGCACGATATGATTTTACAACAAGTGAAACATTAACAGATGATGGCAGTTGGACTTGGAAAATTAGTAAAGAACCCAGTGCGATTTTCTTTGGCTATATTAATTTCAACCATTCAATTTTATCAAATCCACTTGTGAGGATTGCTTTAAATCACGCGGTTGACATTAAAAGTTACTCAAAATTGCTTCCTGATGGCATGTTAACTGAAATGAAAAGCTGGTTTGGTTCATTTCTTAAATTTTATGATGATGAAATCCCTGGATATGAATTTGATTTGGAAACTGCTAGTAATTTGTTAGATGAGGCTGGGTATTCAGTAGATAATGAAGGTTTTAGATTTCATTTGAATTTTTATGTATATTCGCAATTGGAAAGATTCGAAATTTTTAATGCCTCACTAGCTGAATTAGGAATTACTACCTCATATGAAGTTGGTTTTAATCTTACTAAATTTATTGAACAAGATTTCGATATAGGAATTATAGGTATCTCTTCAGAGTCGGGATCTGATCCAGCTGGGTTGGGAGAGTATATATTACGAGAAGATGCTCAGTATAACTGGGGGGGTTATTTTAATCCAATCATAGGACAAAACCTAGATTTTGCTGAGAGAACCACTGTAGATCATGAACGTCAATTTTACTATTCGACAATTCAAACTCTCTTGAGAGAAGATAGTCCAGTAGTTAATCTTTTTGAGAAAAAGGCAGCATATTTAATTTCAACTGAACTCGACAAATACTATGGACCAAATGGATTTTATTTTACGTTGTCTAAAGATGAGGGGAGGGATCTTTCTCTAAACCAACAAGAATTGCTTTCATATTCGATGAATAATGTCAAGGTATATGATGAAGCAATAAATCTATGGAGATCAGACATGGTAATACAAAATTTAGGATCTGAGAGATTGGTTGTGAACTCAAATTTAAATTACAATCAATCCGATAATGGTCCAGGAAAATTTATCAAGCAATTTTCAATAGAAGTTGATAATCCTGATGTCAAGTATACATTAAAATTGTATTATGATGAAATTATAGACACCAATTTAAATAAATCAAAAGTAATTATGTGGGATCCAAGTACAGATAGCTGGAACCAAATATCTATTTTAGATCAAGATGAAAATCTACAATATATTAAAATCCAAGGCCAGGGTTCTCAGAATATTAGAATAGTTGATACAGTCATCAATCTTAATACAACTATCAATCCAGACCCTAATCTGGTCACCACTTCAACCGATGATTCTAATAATTTCCAAATGGGACTATATTATATTCTCATGTCATTCTTACTAGCTGGTGTGGTGATATTATATACAAAGAATAATTCAACTCTACGAAATGAACCTTTGAAAACGATTAAATTTTACGCACTATTTCTAACCGATTCAAAAGAAATAATAAAATTTGTTGGGATATTGACTTCAATTATTTTAGTAGTTGTAGTCTCATTTCAGGTCTACAATATTGATGGAGGGATAATGGGATGAAAAATACTAATTTCAAGGTCTTTGTACCTAAAAATAAAGATAAACCAATATCAGGGGAGAGACCAACAATTCAAATTGAGGGTAAATTGTTAAATCGACAAGAATTCGATATAGAATCAACTGAAATAAAAGGAAAAACCTTGGATCTTTATTACTACTTAATTCAAAATTCAGGATTTCATGGAGTGAGAGGGATACAAAGAGCAATGGGTTATTCTTCTCCAGGACTCACCTCTTATCATTTGAAAAGGTTGATTGATTGTGGGGCAATTATGAAAAATGATGTTGGTCAGTACGGAATGGAAAAAGACGAAGTTAAACTAGGGTCATTGGATGAGCACGTAAAGTTCATCAATCATTGGATTCCAAGAACATTTTTATTCGCCACAATTTTCTTATTGCTTTTTGTATATGGCATAATATCATTAATACTTGGTTTAGATCCTCGTTCCTTTGTATTAATTGCACTTCCAATATTAATGTTAATGTCAATCACTCTTTATCTTGATGGTTTAACACGTTTG
>MDVR01000121.1 GCA_001940725.1 Candidatus Heimdallarchaeota archaeon LC_2
CTATCTAATATCAGGTAATTATCAGTCTAATCCGCAATTGTAAATATTGGCCAATCAAACAATTGATCGAATGCACTATTTTATCAAAATTTTTCTAAAGTAAATCCTTTTTTTGGCACAAGCGCACATTTAACTCGATAAATCCTAAAAACACTTTTAAGTGGTAAGCAAAGAGTAGGACAATGTCTGAATTAGATGAAAAGAAAGTCGAAGAATTTGGTGGGAAAATGTTAGGATTACTAAATATTTCCCACTTGACACTATTAGTGAGTATTGGTCATAGAACTGGGTTATTTGATTCAATGTCTCAAATGGAGCCAGCAACCAGTGGCCAGATAGCCAAATCATCTGGTCTAAACGAACGGTATGTAAGGGAATGGCTGAATGCCATGGTCGTTGGCCAAGTTATGGATTATAATGGAAATAGCAAATTGTACAGTCTACCTAAAGAGCATGCTCCGTCTCTGACAAGAGCAGGAGGTCTCCACAATTTAGCCTTTTTTACTCAAGGTCTTAAAACAATGGCAGCAGTTGAAGACCTGATTGTTGATAGCTTCAAAAACGGAGGCGGTGTGCCTTACTCAAATCCTGATGCTACTGAATTTTTAAGCATATGGAACAGTTACACTTCAGCATTTTTTGATGCTATGCTTATACCCGCGGTCCTCCCAATTGTGCCATCTGTAGTCAGTGATTTAGAAAAAGGAATGACTGTTCTTGATGTTGGTTGTGGATATGGACATTCTACTAATTTAATAGGAAAGAATTTTCCGAATAGTGAAATCACTGGGTATGATTTTTCGGAGATAGGGATTGCAGCAGCTAAAGATGAAACAAAAACTCTCGGACTTTCTAATGTTAATTTTGAATTACAAAATATTGAGGAAATGAATGGAAAAAGAAAATTTAATTTTATTACTGCATTTGATTGTATTCATGATCAAGCAAAACCAGCTTTAGTATTGAAACGAATTGCTGAGTCATTAGAAGATGATGGTACTTTTCTGATGGTCGATATTAAAGCTGGAAGTAATGTAGCGGATAATATGGAACACCCTGCTGCAACTTGGCTTTACTCAGTTTCAACTATGCATTGCATGACAGTTTCACTAGCACGAGATGGAGAGGGTTTAGGTAATATGTGGGGTAGAGAAAAAGCTGAGGAAATGCTAAAGGAAGCTGGGTTTAACAATGTAGATGTTAAAGAAGTAGAAGGTGATCTCTTTAACTATTATTACATTGCCAAAAAAAATTGATCAGCATTATTGTTATAACAAATTGTCTAATCAGTGTAAAATTCAAAGTTCAAAATACACATTATGAGCATCGATCAATTGCACACTCTGCTCCCCCCTGCAATGATACTCTTGCTTTGCGATATTTTGTAATTTTTATGAAGTAATAGTAATATCGGTTACATAATTAATTAATTAATTATAGATTGATGATCGAGAAAAATATTCAATATTTAGAATTTGGTCAATATATAACATAAAACCAGTATGTATTTCCAGGATTCGATTATCGATAACGTTCAGCAATCCTATTTCTGATGCGAAAAATCAAATAAGTATGAAATCTAAAAAGATTATTAGTTCAATAGATTTGGTACATTTGATTAAATCTCTGTCCCGCGGTCAAGATTTAACTTAATATTTTTAAACTTTGGTTTACCTAAATCATTCAAGAAAGGGGGCAACCAAACTAATTTACTTGCAATTTTTTTATTAGAATCTTGGTTTAATTCCCATATTCCTCCCATAGGTATCAAATTTCCTCTACCAAAGGTTCGATAATTGGTTAAATTATTATCAAAATTACTGATAAATGCATTTAAAGGAGCTCCATGACTAATAATAATTGGAGTTTTGTCGGCTAAGTGCATTGATTCTGAGTTCCACCAATTTATTACTCTATATTTTAATGCAGAATAGGTTTCCTGATTATTTTGCTCTTGAAGCGGATCTACTATTTTATGTCGAATATTAAGCAATTTACAAATTGGTTTGGACGTTTGATAAGCTCTAGTAAATGGTGACGAATAAATTAGATCAATTTTTTTGGAATTAAACCACTTTGCAGCTTCTATAGCTTGTTTTCTACCAAATTCGGATAATTCTGGCCCAGGAAGAATATCATATGATCCCTTATATTCATTTGAAGGAATGCCATGTCTAAGTAAGTATATTCGTCGGTTATTTCTCATTTAAAATCACTCACCCTTATAATATCTAACATCAATCTATTGACCCTTTCACTAGAAAAAATCTTCTGATTACCTCAATATTAGTAATAATTCCAATGATCACCAACCCTAAAACCAAAATATTCAATGACCAATAAGATGTTATCAAGAATATCGAGATCATAAGCAATCTGCTGTCTCTTCCAGCAAAAGTTCTCTTGAAATCATTTGTTGCTCCTAATGCCATGAATTTTGCCGAAGTATAACTTATTAACAAACTTCCCGCTAAAGCTATCACATACGCAATAATTATCAGATTTATTGATTGATCAGAGTAATTTACTAATAATATCAAGGTGCTGGTGAAAATTAAAATATCGGAATATCGATCAAGAACAGAATCGAAAAATTCACCGAATTTACTTGTTTGATTTGTTTTACGAGCAATTTCTCCATCAGATCCATCAATAATGCTTGCAAGTTGAACTAAAAAACCTCCCACTATAACTAAATTTAGCATAATGAAAATTGAAGCAAGAATTGAAATCGAGAAAACAGCTACTGATACGGCATTAGGAGTAACAGAAGGCCATAACCGAAGAATAATATTTGAAAAGGAATTAGAAATAGGTCTGTTAAAATGCTTTGATACCCAACCATCTGTTGATTTCCTATTAATTTCAACCATGATTACCAACCAGCCTATGATCGACAGATCTTATTGGAATTATAGTTTGTGTTAATTTAAGATCAGCTTTAGTATCGATATCTGTCCAAAATAACCCTGAGCAGTCAATTGGTATAAAAGGTCTTTTTTCTTCTTCGATCCAATATTTCATAATATCTGTAATTGTTAATTTCAACCTTCTTTTGTCTATATTCAATTTTCGTAATTCTCTCATATTGATTAAAAATACGCCCATATCTAATCCGTCATATCTTTCAATTTTTTTGCCAATATTTATTATCCTATCGTTCTTGATTGATACTTTAGTTGCATCGTTAATTTGAAAAGTATACCTAGGCGAGCGATCAATACATAACCCTATGCCATTTAGTTTGCTAATTGCTCCTACTGCCTCTTTTGCACGGATAAATATGTTAAAATCAGGATAATTATCGACCATAGTTAATAAGCAATATGGCGATTTAATCATGTTTTTAGCTGCCAATAAAGACTTTCCATTACCTAAATGAAAGTAAGAATTATGAACCAAAATTAACTGAACTGGTAATATTTCCTGCAATTTAGCGACGTGATCCCTGATTAATTTTGATCGATGACCCGTCACAATATAAATTTTTGATATACTTGCTTTTATGAGTTGTTCTATATTGTGCTGTAGTAATGATTTTGTACCAATCTTCAGTAATGGTTTGGGGATTTTTCCCGTTAACTCCCTGATTCTATTCCCAAATCCTGCCGCTAAGATAATTGCTTCATTTACAGATATGCTATCAATATTCTTAATATTTCGATGATTTTCGTCTAAAGATTGAGTGACTTCGAGTGACTTTTCAAAAATTTGCTACCGCCTCCTTTTGTATTTAAGCTGTCAATTATCAAATTTTAGATGCAAATATTCTATAGGATAAATATTGTCTCTTGGTACATATAACTAATAATAGCAATAAATATTCTCTAACACGGAATATTCTACATATGACTAATAATAGCAATAAGTATTTTCTAACACGGAATATCATACATATTTTTTTTACATGATAATTGATCTAGCCAACAAGCAAATTATTCGGTCTTTTGTTAAAAGTGTTTACTCTTAGATTGAGATTATCGATTCGATCCTGCTAATGTCTTAACTACTTAACTAATTAATCTAAAAATCAATAAGTATTAGATGGTCCCAAATCGATCGATTAGCTTTACAGTGGAATATCCATTGTTCCACATGATTGAAGTGAGAAAGAATTTGAAATACAAATTTGTAGATCTCATGATCGATGTATAAAAACCAAAGAAAAACCAAAACTCAACTTTTAATATACAATCCCTAGATACCATTTTTCATTCATACAGCATGTAATTTTCGATTCTATTTCTTCGCATAAACCTTTTTAAATTAGGGTAACTCTGATTTACTGTTAGGGAATATTCCCAAATTTTAATTAATTAATTAAACACACAAACTTAAGAATTTTTTGAATAGAATTTGTTTATTCAAATATTTTTTACTATTGGTGATTTTATGAACAACGATAATTTAGATTATGAAACAGTTTTGGATACTCATTTCTCGGATATTGCAGAGGTATATAGAACAATTAGGTATACAGATCCTGACCCTGTTTATACAATTGAATCGTATTTGGATGGAATTGTAAATCTCAAAATGGTTGATATTGGATCTGGGACTGGTAGATATGATGAGTTAATATTAGACGAGTTAGATGATAAAATTTTCCTAACTTGTGTTGATAGAAACGAAGCTATGCTAGAACAATTATCCGATTATCTAATAAATAATAATTACTCTCAATTTGAAACGGTCATTGCAGATGCATCCGAACTTCCTTTAGAGAATGAAAGATTCGATGCGGTGGTGTCATTCAATGCGATTCATCATTTTGATTTAGAACAGGCTATTAGTGAAATGGCCAGAGTTACAAAAAATGATGGATATATTTTTATTTATACAAGAATACCTGCTCAAAACAGTCAATCCATTTGGGGGAGACATTTTCCAAGTTTTAATGAAAAAGAAACTCGACTACATTCAATCTCAGTATATGAAAATATTTGTCGTAAATCAGAATCAATTTCTCTTCATGCAGTACATTATTACCATTACAAAAGAAAGGCAACACTTTCTGATTTAATAAAAAAAGCAAATTTGAAAAATTACTCTACATTTAATCTCTACAGTCAAGAAGAATTTAATTCAAGTATCAATGAATTTGTAAGTACTATTAAGAATAATTATTTGATTAATAATGAAGTTACATGGTTAGATCATAATGTAATGATTATAATTGACAAAAAGACGGGTCAAAGTCGAATTACCAATTAATATTTAACGCATAAGCTTGTTGAGACATTCAGTAATTAATACGGATGTATCAATATATATCGTTTATAATAAATTATACGTATAATATTATTTATATATTTTCTTAAATATAGATTAATCTTTTCTTATGAAATTGATATCTATTCATTGGAAATCGACAAGAATTGCTTGACCCACTAAACAAACTTGGTTTAGAGGCCGTACTAAGAGAATTAATTTTTGTTACCCGAACGATAGTAACAAAATCAAAATGCTTATATATAAGTACCACCAAGGTAGTAATATGAACAAGAGTTACCTTCGTTCTGGTTTGAATATTGTCAAAACGATATTAAAAGTGGCCTTTATCCTCATGATTTTAGGTATAGCTATTACAACTTATGCAGCATCACAAGCAGATCTTGCTGGAAATTACTATGAAATTAGTGCCAATCAATCTCAAGATAGATATCTAGGATATTTTGAACTTGGGGAAGATGTACAAATTGGAATTGGAGCTTCTTTCCTTGAAGCTCGTGAAGAATATGATAATCGATTTACTGATAATCTCATGAATGTTGTCCTTTTACATTCCGAATCAAGGGATTTTTCTGTCATAAACACAATTTACAGTGTTGAGACTTCTGAGTTATATCGTGATTTCTCAGCAGATCAGGGCTATTACAAACTCGTTGTAACTAATTTAACTGATGAAAAAATTAGTTATGTTGTAATAGAAGCTCATTCCTCTACAAGTATGTTAGCAATACTTGTTTTTGGATTAGTTTTGATAGGCATAGGGTTTGCAATTGTTGGTGCAACAATCGGTCTAGTCTTTCAAGTTCTCATGATACTAGCAATAATATTCATAGTCAGATCCGTAATGGAAAATGAACAAAGAAAACGTAAATCTCCAATAGTGAAAAATGCTGATAATACCACCCAATATGCAGGCTATATGCCATCTTCCCCTTAAATTATCAAAATATAAAATTTATTAAAATTGACTAAAATAAGGAGCGAATAATAATAACCTATAAACTAAACCATATAATTTCTTCCTTTGCTATTAATTTATGAATGATGATCCTTCATCCGACGAATTTGTGGATCTTTGGGTGTGTCCAAATTGTGAGGTATTAATGGGGATAGAGACAAGATTGGAAAAAGATAAAATTTATTCAAATTGTCTCAATTGTGGTACTGATTTACCCATTTCTGAAGTATCTTTTCTTTCTCAAGCTTTAGTTAAATCCCTGAATGTAGAGGTACTTGACTTATTTCCCACTTATATACATGAAGATATCAGGTTCAGTTGGGTTTCTAACAAAACGTTGGGTCTTATTTTTTCGATTCCCCAGGCGGAATTAATTGATGAAATTGATTTTGATATGGAAGAAATTATTGAAGAAAAATTATCAAAAAAATACGATATGAATATTACAATCTATTTTGAATAATGTAAATTATAATTTCAGAAGTGTTTGTGAATAATATGTCCAGTTATTTTTCCGTTTCTGATTTTGATTTTTGCATATCCAACCCGTTCTAGTTGAAGTATATCATCTTCGGTCGCAATTGAAATAGATGACTCAAAATAACCATCCATCTGTCCCAAAGATTCTGGATTGATTTCGTTTTTGCTTTTCTGAAGTAATTCAGGTACTACCAAATTACCTGGAATGAAATCCGCAGTAATCCACTGCAATTTTTTCTTAGCAGCCTTAATATCATCACCCGCATATTCAGATGTAATCAAATTTGATGTTATACTTTTAATTTTAATATTAAATAAATCTTTTAATCTAATTAAAGATCCTTCTTTGAATTTAGCCGTATCATCCTTGGATAAATAAAAATCCCCAGTAATGTCAAATTTTCGATTCCCATATTCAGGGTGATCCGGATGGATGGGTAGTTCAAATTCGTTAACAGGAGAGTTTTCAACTTTTATTCTTATAGGATTAGGAATGAAGAAAAATCGTTTTGATATAGGTTCCAATAATTCCTTGGATTTAGCTTCAACTGTTTGCCAGGCAACTTGAGTATTTTTTGATGTCAAGCCTGCTTCTTGAATTATTAATCTAGCAGTATCTGGATGTAGACCTCGTTTCTTAATTCCAGCAAGGGTAACCAAACGAATATCATCCCAACCTGAAACTATTCCGGTTTCAACCAGTTCTCTAATTACTCGACCTTTGGTTGGAGTACCTTGAATATTAAATCGCCCGAATGAGAAAAATTCAGGAACTTTACCTCCAAACTTGGAAATCAGATTACTCTGAAGTTCTTGCCTCATGGTCCCAAATTCGCCTGATCGAATCACATGAGTAATTCCCATTTTATATTCTAAAAAGGCCGATTCAAAGTCATACATGGGAAAAACTGGATAAAATTTGTCTAACATTGGGTGTTGATCACTCACAATTCTAAGCATAGGGGGATCTCGCATCACCATATTATCGCTGGTCATGTCTCCAACCAATCTAACAATTGCCTCACCAACTTGATATTCTCCCGATAACATTCTATCAAATTCTTTAAGATTTTTTGAAACTGAGTGAGTTCTATGATTACATGAAATTGAAGCTTCTCTGTTTGTTTTTACTAATTCTCCATCACATTTACAGACATAGAAAAATAGCTTGTTTATCCATTCTTTCGTAACATCATAAAATTCATCAATAAAATCAGACGCATTTATTTCTTCATCCCATGTTGCACCTAACCAAAGTAATCCTTCTTTTATTGCAACATAATATTTCTTTTTAACCATTGCTGGATTGGTATCATCAAACCTCAAAATTACTTTTCCTTCATATTTATCAGCATAGATTCTATTAACAAGGAAATTCATTCCTTGTCCTAAATGAGGATATTTTGAAGGATCAGGTGCATATCTAACAATAAACTTTCCTTTAACGGCATTTTTTAACTCGGGCAATTCTTTTTTTTGTTCAATTCTTTTAATTGCTTTTTTCTTCTTTCGTTGTTGATCTGATTTTTCGGCATCTGGGGCGATTTTGAGTAATTCATCCGATATTTGTTCTAAGCTTAATGATCTTACATCTGTGGCGATTTCAGAAATTAAACTTTGGATTTCTTTTGCTTGTGACCTTAAATCAGCTCGTTTTCCTAATAATTTTCCCAAAATTGCTTTTTCATTAGGATTACCATTGAAGAGTTTAGCATTCAATAGAACTTGTATTCGAATAAATTTATTTAGATCGTCACTCATCGATGTAATTCTCCTATTTACTACTGACGATTAATTGTCCACTATATTATGAAGATTATTTTAGCTTTCAATTTTTTCTAGTATAATCAAAATCTAGAAGAGTTAGAAAGAACAATAATTCCGATGTATTTCCCAGATAATACCGAGAGTAATATGTGGATACATACATTATTTGTATAATGGCATCATTCCGTTCAACCTCTTTCTACTTATCGCAATGGGCGAATAAGGAAGATGAACCCCCTGAATCCGTTAGAATGAAACCTCTTCTATTAGATATAGTTGAGAGTACAGACACACGCGAAGTTTGCAAAGGACAAATGTGTGCTTTATATTATAATATGAAATCTAAAGAATATGAGAGCTTTGGAAGTTGTATTAGGAAAACTCTCTGTACTGAAACTAGAATCATTAGAGATGCTTACTTTATTAAAACCGGATCTGTTGCAGAAACTCTCAATTCAATTAATCATGCAGATCAATTAAACAATTGGTAAAAGAAGATTTGAAAGGTTTTTTTATTTTTTTTTCTCCTAATTCATACTTCTTTTGCCAATTCTATTTTTTCAATATACGATTCGATGAAAGGAATAAAAATATCATGAACATGATGTCCCAACTTCGCTGATGTTTCTAGATATTGTCCATTCATTTTATCTGCATAAGTCTGACCTTCTTCCGTACTAATATCTCTTTCGTCTTCTAGGTCCCTCTTATTTCCAGCAAAAACGGTATTAATATCACCAACCTCATTACGAACTTCATCAACCCAACGTGATAGATCTTCAAAACTTTTCCGTGATGTTAAATCAAATACAATTACAGCACCAGCTGCTCCTGCGTAATACCTTTTTCGAAGGGATGAAATGAATTCCTGACCTGCAGTATCAAACACCAGAACTTTAACTTTTCGTCCCTTGTACTCGATTCTTTTGACCATAAAATCAACTCCAAGGCTAGGTTTGTAGGTTTCAGAAAATTTATCACGAGCAAAGCGATTAGCCAGGCTTGTTTTACCTACACTTCCATTACCTAGCAAAATAACCTTAATTTTTATTTCATCTGTTTGACTCATAGAGAACATCCTTAGCGGTCAGAAGATAATTTTATTTCATTCTTGCATTATTAATACTACCCCATATAAATTTCAAATTATTAAAAAATTCAGCATGATTTAGGACGATGATACGACAAAGTAAATTTTCGTAACAAATCCTTTCTCATAACACAATAATATTGGAGATATTGGCACTACAAGTACATTCTAAACAGCACAGTTTACTCCCACAAGATAAACCCCTCTAACATCATATCAGCATGATCATTTTTGTATACATTTTCTAATATCAAAGAAAATGATTGCTTCACATTCTACTAGCCTATATCCGATGTCGCCATCACTTTCCCATTTTGTTTTTTTAACCAATAAAGGTTCCATTGAAATAGGTTCTGTTCCTTTGGAACGGTGCTTCTTTCTGCTTCTCATCCTGCTGGGATCAACAAAGACAGCATTCCCGCGATCTTTAACTACTGGGAGACCATTTTTAGTCCGTGAACTGAGTACCAGCATTCCTGTTATTTTAGATTACAAAAAACAGGGTAGGATAACCATTATAGCTTTTCAGTACACTTCCAACTTTTCCGTTCTTCTTCTTTCTTAGAAGAAGCTACAGGTAGACACTTACCTAGTCCTCTTACTCCTTTATTTCTAAAGGAAATAAGTTAAATTTGTACAATCATTAGATTGCAACTTCTATTATTATGTGATTTGACTATTTAAAGTACTGAAATTAAAAAATCAATAACTAGCTAAGGTATTAAAAAAAAAAGCATGGAATTTAACAAACAAAAATTTCACCATATCAATATTTAACATGTTTTCTCAGCATTTAGGATGTAAAATATTTAAACTACTTTGGATTGTAATCTGCATCTCATGAAACGTGATTCTATGGAGAACACTATTAATATTAGGGAAGGAGACATGAAAGAGCCATCTAGAAATGAAATATGATTATACTCCCCATAATCATTGAATTTACAATATGAGTTGGCGCTAAATAACTAGTAATTGGTTCTATTGTCAATCAGCAAAGTATGAAAAAGAAAAGCGGGTTGATTTTCATTTTATTGAATTTAGAGAGTTCGACCAACAACAATTATGTCTAATACTCCTGTCAAGATAGCGTAGAGGCGATTATTCAAATTGAATTTTGGAAGGTTTTCAGACCGTCTTTGTGGCATTCATAACCACACTCCGAAATGCTTATGTATCATTAATACAAGAACACAATCACTTAATACCACAAATTTGATGTTTGGAAACCCCATAATGGATTTCAAGTATCTGATTTTTGGCATAAGTATTATAAAACAAGGAGAAAAATCAAAAATGGTAGAACTATTAGTACAAAGCAAAGTAAGAGCATACATAAAGAAGAAAGGACTAAACACTGGTGGAGATTCACTAGAAGCCCTCGAGAAAACCTTCAAGAAAATGCTTGATAACGCATCCGCTCGTGCAAAAGGAAATGACAGAAAAACCCTTATGGCCAGAGATTGCTAAATATCAAAAATCTAAAAACAAAAAAATTAAAATTTAAATAAAAATCACAAATCACATTACAGATAACTGGAATAAATTGTTTGAATTAATTTTCTGTATCCTCAGAAAAATCAACTGATCGAGAATCCCTTTTTGATTTGATCATTGTAGCTTTGTTTATTCTGTATGATCCTATAATAATAAATGGCGACCCAACAAATATTCCTACCATGAATTGACCAGCACTAATAAAGAAAAGAGTGACTAATGTTCCAAGAAATATAAAGAGGAAACCTCTAACCATTGAAGGTGCCTTATCAATTTTTGGACTAATTTTATCGGGAATTTTCCCTTTTTTCTGCAACTTTTCATGTGCCAATCTCCGCATATCACTACGCTTACTCACAAAGTGTAATTAATAAACTAATGGAAAAATAAATCGGTTGTTTAAGACTAACAAAATAACTCTAAAACATAAAAGTTAACATTTTTTATAAATCAAATCTCAATTTAGAGTTTTTTTTACAATTCCATCGATACCCTATTATTATATGTAGAAAGAATACTATTTGACGCCTATGGTAGCAAATCAATTTCGTCCTGTCGTATCAAAATTACTTAATCCGGTATATGAAAGACTAGCTAAATGGGGAGTACACCCTAACATGATAACCATGGTCGGGCTAGCAATGGGAATTATTGCTGGTTGGGCCTTTGCTTCAGAGGCTTACCTTGTCGCATCCATTGCAATTGTATTATCTGGTATTCTTGATGTACTAGATGGAGGAGTTGCACGAGTTGGAGGATATGCATCCGGTGAAGGAGCATTTTTGGATTCTGTTGCAGATCGATTAGGTGAATCTGCAATATTTATTGGAATTGTTCTCGGGTTCTCAGAACTTACACACCAATTACTTGGTCTTAGTTTGTTAGTTGCTTCTTTTTCAATCAGCTATCTTAGAGCAAGAGGTGAAGGCTTAGGAGTAGAGTTAGCCGGAATTGGAGTTATGGAAAGAGCTGAAAGAATGACAGCATTATTTGTTGCTGCCCTGCTAGCTCATTTCTACGGAGCGAATGTTCTAGTATTATCGTTATTTGTGATTTTTATCCTTGTAGTAATTACAGCGATCCACCGTTTTGTTAGAGTTTATAGCGAACTGAAAGTAAGCACATTAGCATGATTAATTTTTCAATATAAATTATAGATACCTCAATATTACTTAGGTAACATCGTAATACAAATAGTTTAAACATCATGATAATGTGATGCAAGGAGATGAGATAGCACCAGCTGAGTTCTTATTAGGAAAATTAGCTTCTGATTTCTTAAAAGTGCACACTCCCCCATTAAATCTTACCACATTAACAAAAAATGGTATTAGAAAATTTAATTTAATTATTTCATCCCTACTATTACTAGAATTACTATTAGGGATTTTGATAATTGCAAACTTAACTGTTACTAGAAGATTAAATTATATTGTAATTTTTCTTCTCTTACTACGAATTATTATTATCGCTAAAAAAAATACTTCTTTGACCCATCGTTATGCACCTGATTTAGCTTCACATAGCTATATCAAATTCTCATTCTCGTTTGTTCAATTACTGCTATCAAGTGCCGTATTATTAGTGTTTTCTATTTCTATTTTCATATTTAAAGTATTAACCCCAGAGCTAGAATTGCTTGATGAAAATAAATTGATCCTATTTGTGATAGTTATTTTTTATATTAATGTTGTATCAGATTTAGCTTTAGTAGCCTTGGGGAAAGGTGTTGGGATATTTGGTCAATCTCATCGAATTAAAACTTTAGTTCATAATATTAGTGAACTGTCAAAAATAAAAGGTAAACAATCAACCCAGTTAGCAATCCTAAGGTCGGCAAATTGGATATTAGTATATTATTTTCTCGTCAATATACAAATTACATGGTTGTTGACACCCTACGTAATAATTTCATTTTATTATATGCAAAAATGGGAAAAAGTAAATTCTTCATCCTTATTTATGGAAATTCGAAGCGAAATTGCAATGGGAAAACCAGCTATGCTTCCGCACAAATTATTTATGCCACAAGAGCAATCCATTGATTCTAACGAAGGTAATTTTACAATAAATGAAAGTTCTGTTTCAAAACAATTTTTGAATTATCAGAAAAAACCAGGAAAAAACCCATTGCGAAATAATAAATTACAAAACTTGGGAGCAATTGCTGCCCAGAGTTTAAGCAAAATTGCTGAAATAATAAAAGAAGAAGAAAATGTACTTCCAAGTAATTTAACGTCTTATTGTAATAACTGCAATATGGAAGTAATAAATTCACGTAATTTCTGTTCTTATTGTGGTGAAAGAAATCAGCAATTCTAAATTATAGTTATAATTGCTCATCAGTTTAATTTTATTTGCTCACCAACGGGCTCTTCCTTACTTGTTAGGAAGACTCCTCATATAAATTGTACTAACGGACTGGACTTTGTTTGTCAACCACTTATTTTAGGTCAAAACGGTCTGCGTTCATTACCTTGTTCCATGCCGAAATAAAGTCATTAACAAATTTCTGCTTGTTATCGTCCTGTGCATAAACCTCAGCAATAGCACGTAGTTCTGAGTTAGAACCAAATACTAGATCAATACGTGTTCCTGTACGTACAACTTCGCCAGTCTTGCGATCGCGAGCCTCGTAACTGTTATATTCAGTTTTAGTCCATTCTACACTCATGTCTAGTAGAGTTTTAAACCAACTATTATCAAGGAGACCGTCTTTGCTCCAAATACCTTCGCCGGTTGCTGAGATATTCATCGCACGAAAGCCACCTACCAGAACTGTCATTTCACTGGGAGTTAGGTCAAGAAGTTGTGCTTTGTCCAGCATCATTTCTTCTGGGCTGACAGCAAACTCTTTTTCGCAATAGTTGCGGAAGCCGTCTGCTCTTTGCTCTAAGAATGCAAAAGAGGCAACATCAGTTTGTTCCTGTATTGCGTCGCCGCGACCTGTTGTTACATCAATGCTTACAGTACTTGTACGTTCAATCCCGACTGCTCCACCAATTACAATTACATCTGCAATACTTGCTCCAGTTTCATTTGCAATACTAGAATAAACATCAAGCACTTTTGCAAGTTGTCCAGGATTATTAGTTGCCCAATCTTTTTGCGGTGTAAGTCGAATGCGAGCTCCATTGGCTCCACCACGCTTATCTGATCCACGATAACTTGAAGCACTAGTCCAGGCTGTCTCTATCATTTCTTGTGTAGCAAGACCCGAATTGGCAATACTATCTTTGATTGCAGTTATTTCGTTTTCACTAAGTTTCTTGCCTACTGGAATGGGATCTTGCCAAATATAGTCAGTGTCTTTGTAGTCACCTGCTGCATAGTTTGATTTGGGACCCATATCACGATGTAGTAGTTTGAACCATGCGCGAGCAAATGCTTCACCAAATGCTTCTGGATCATTCATAAAGCGTTCACCAATCTCACGATATACAGGATCCATTTTAAGAGCCATGTCACCTGTGGTCATCATCAGTGTAACTTTACCGCTGCCATCTACTTCAGGTGCCATGTGTGCTTCGTCTATTTTAACAGGTTGCCAAATGTGTGCACCTGCTGGACTCTTAGTAAGTTCCCAATCATATTTATAAAGAACTTTAAAATAACCCATATCCCACTGTGTAGGATTGTAAGTCCAAGGTCCTTCGAGGCCAGCTGTGATAGTATCTATACCTTTACCTGTACCGTAACTGCTTGCCCAGCCTAATCCCTGTCTTTCAATTGGCGCAGCTTCTGGTTCTGCACCTACAGCATCCGCAGGTCCTTTGCCGTGACCTTTACCAAATGTGTGTCCGCCTGCAATAAGTGCGAATGTTTCTTCGTCATTCATAGCCATACGAGCAAATGTTTCCCGAACATCTTGGGCAGATAGTAGCGGATCTGGATTGCCGTTTGGACCTTCTGGGTTTACATAAATAAGACCCATTTGCACTGCGGCCAGTGGATTCTCTAGGTCTTGTCTTGTATCTCCGTATCTTTTATCGCCTAGCCACACATCTTCAGCACCCCAGTAGATGTCTTTCTCTGGATGCCAAATATCTTCACGACCAAGTGCAGTACCATGGTTGGGTCCACCCATGTCTTCAATTGCAACGTTACCTGCTAGAACAAGTAGGTCTGCCCAGCTGAGTTTATTGCCATACTTTTGTTTGACAGGCCATAGTAATCTACGAGCCTTGTCGAGGTTTCCGTTATCTGGCCATGAGTTCAAAGGTGCAAAACGCTGTGCACCTGTACCGGCTCCGCCTCGACCATCACCCATACGATATGTCCCTGCAGCATGCCATGTCATGCGAATAAATAATGGCCCATAATGTCCGTAGTCAGCAGGCCACCAGTCCTGGCTGTTAGTCATAATATTCTTGAGATCTGCTTTAACAGAATCAAGATCAAGCGTTTTAACTGCTTCACGATAATCAAAATCTCCAAGTGGGTTTGATTTAGAATCGTGTTGGCGTAGAATGTCTAGATTTAGCTGGTCAGGCCACCAATCCTTGTTTTGTGTACCTCCATATGTTGCCATTGTTTTTGCATCTTTTTTGGACAAAATAATCAACTCTGATATGCCAATCAAGATTCATTATTATTTATTATTTATTATCCTATAGATAAAAGTGAAAAAATGTAATATACAATTTAGACAATGATCTTTTCAGTATATGTCCAAATTGTGATAGTATAGCTGATTTTCAATCAAAGTTTATAGAAAAACTTTGATCACAGATATCAGACGAGATTGGTAGGAATATCAAACACTAGAGATTTGAGGTTTATCAAGAATGTAGCGAATGTGCTACTTAATCTGAATAATATTACCTATAATCAAATTTTCAGCAAATCCTAATTCGTACTGAGATATTTGATATTTTATCTTTTAGCAACAACATATTTTTTATCGGTCAAATTTCAATTAGCTTAAATAGGCGAATAGCCCTTAGAATATTGGAAATAGGTGAAACTGGTTGGCCGGCGAATTTATAATAATAGTAATCATTGTAATTGCTCTCTATTTAATCTTTAAGGGTGATGATGGAACAAAAAAACGTCGAAAAAGAAGACTTAAACAATCTACAAATGACCCTTACACATCTAGACAGACAGGTAGAGATGCACCAAGAAGAGAAGCACCTAGACAATCAAGACGAAGTTCAAGTCGAACAAATTCATCATTTATTAGATCTGCAAAAAGAGAAGAAAGTCGGAAAAATTATGATGAAGCCTCAGATCTATACTTAAAAGGAAATCAAGTATACTCATCAGCCAAAATGAAACTTTTGAAAGGCCCTTCAGGAGCACCAGAAGCGATAAATTTAATTGATATCAACGCTCCAGATCAAACAGAAACAATAACTAGAAACCTAGTAAACGAATTTTATTACAGATTAAATCAACCAGCGACTGCTGCCGCGATTTTACGCGCAGGGGGGCAAAACGAAGAAGCAATTGCTGTTGAAGTAGCAGCAGGAATTCCATCTCAAGCAATTATTGTTGCTACTCCAAATACACCCACAAATGCAGCAGAACCAGAAATTCTTTCATCTGAACTAGACCAAGTTGATACTTCTCCTCAAGAAATAATACAAGAGAAGGCTATTTTAACTTCTGATGAGAATAATAGTGATGTGGTGGGAGATATCCCTGATGAAACTTCTAAAATTGACACTATTTCAAATACTTTAATGATGGCTTCAGTAAATCTAACTGATGCTTGCTCTGTTTGTAAAAAGCCTATAAATGCTGGTGACAGTTTCTTACAATGTTTAAGTTGTGGGAAACCAGGGCATTTCAAGCATTTAGCTGAGATGGTCAAAGTCACAGGAAAATGTCCTATTTGCAGGGAGAGATTAGTTATCGGCATGTTTGATCTTTAATATTCTAGAAAAAGTAAATATCAATAATTTTTAGCTGAATATTTTTCAATCCTATAATATAATTCAATTTAGAGATGGCAATTTTAACTCCTAATCAGATAGGAAACGCTGTACGCGATATGCTTGATAAAACAAAACAAATTCAACATGCTGGTGTTGATTTAACTGTGAATAAAATTGAAAAGTTTGTGGGTGAAGGGTTTTTAGCTCAGGATAATAAAGATAGAGTATTACCTGATATTGAAGAAATGAAAATTGAAAATGGTATTTACCAATTAAATCCTGGTGGATATATTGTCAGATATAATGAAAGCATTCATGTCCCTCTAAATGCAGCTGCATTAACTCTTCCAAGATCATCTCTGATGAGGTCAGGTGCCACAATACATTCAGCAGTTTGGGATCCTGGATATGAAGGCAAAGGGATGGGACTACTTACAGTTTTTCATAAAATAAAAATCCAAAAGAATTCAAGGATCGCTCAAATTATTTTCTTTTCATTATCAAATGAGGTAAAAACAGGATATTCAGGTACATATCAGGGAGAGGGATTTGATCGTTAGACTTGTTATTATAGAACGTAAGTGAATCACTAGTGTAAATGCTAAGTTAAATCATCACCTCGTTAAGTAAACTAGATACCAAATTGTGGTTTGAAAGGATAAAGTTCAAAGCCTGCAAGTCTTCACCCATTTCTAATCTCTAATTTTGCCCTTCTCTTTTTCACCCATTTCCACACCTCTCTGAACCATGAAATCAGAGGTAATTTTTGTAGAATGTTCCTCACTATATTTAATTCACCATTTTCAAAGATTACCTATTAAATTAGAGCGCCATAGAGCTAATTAAGTATGTACACGAGTGATCCATAAACGTTATAGAAGTAATTCAGTTTTAGCTATCTCTGTAAGTATAGATTATATAATTCAAATATATCACTAGTATTGAGATTCAACAAATGACCTCAAAAAAGAATATGTTCCAAGAATACATAAGATCTAATGACAATGAAACTGAAGGAACAGATTCATCTGACTCTATTAAAAAAGAAGATTTAGTGGTCGAACTAACCCCTGAAGATCAAAATAACAAGCCCCAAATTATGAAGGATGAAGTTAATTCTGTAAATAAAAATGAAAACCATTCTAATCCCACCATCGAAATAAGTCAAGAGCAAGATTCCGATAATAGTTTTTCCAAAAACAGAATTGATATTGAGTTCCAAACAGCTGCAAGTTTGCTCAAAGAACGAAATCAAATGATAAAAATCCCCACAGGTTGTAAGGCATTTGACAAAATTATAGGCGGAGGTATTGAACCAAGAAGTATAACAGAATTTTATGGTGCTTATACTACTGGCAAAACTCAAATGTCAATTCAACTCGCATTCAACACTGCACTACCAAGCAAATTGGGAGGATTAAATGGTGACGTTGTTTACATCGATAGTGAAGGATCGTTTAGACCAGAGCGAATAATTCAGATGGCAAATGAATTCGATATTGATCCGAAAATAATATTAGATAAAATCCTAATTGGGAGAGCACATAATTCAGACATTCAGATGACTTTAGTGGATAATGTTCTCGAACTTTCTGAAAGTAAAAACATCAAATTACTTGTTGTTGACAGCCTAACAGCAGCATTCAGAGCTGAATATATAGGGAAGGGGGCATTAGTGGATAGACAACAAAAATTGAATAAACATATGAGACAATTATCTAGAGTTGCAGATATTTTGAACATTGCAGTGGTTGTAACAAATCAAGTATCTGCCGTAATTGACGGATTTGAAAATACAGTAATTCCAGTAGGAGGAAATATTATTGCACATGGATCAACTCACCGTTTACATTTCAAAAAATCACCGAAACGACCTCAAATTCGAGTTGTAGATTTAGTTGCAAGTCCATCGTACCCAGAAGCTTCGGCAGCGTTCGAAATTGCGCAATCAGGAATTCGTGATGTTAATTTTAGTAGTTTTGTTCCAAGAGATGAAAATAACTGAATGTCGAAACAAGACTTAATACGTTTGACAAATAATGATTGTATGAGAAATGAAAACTTTCATCCTTGCAATCACTGGACCAACAAACGCTGGAAAATCTTATTTCACTGAGAAATTAGAAAAATATGCTTTTCAGAAAGGAGTAAAGACTATTTCTATTTCTACTGACGAATTTTATCGAGACCTTTCTCACCTAACCCTCAACAAAAGGAATAAAGTGAACTACGACCATCCTGATTCAATTGACAGTGAGGAATTTATCGATGCTTGTAAAAAAATATCTGAAGGAAACGAAATTGATATTCCAATCTATGATTTCTCTGTCCACAATAGAAAAGAAACAAAACGTACAATTGAGAAAATTGATTTATTAATTGTTGAAGGTATTTTCACGCTTGCATTTCCTAAGGCAAATAAATTTTATTCTCTTAGGATATACATTGATATGGACAATGATGTCAGGGTAATTAGAAGAATTCAGAGAGATATGGAAAACCGAGGTCGAACTCTGGATTCAGTTATTACTCAATATATGGAGACTGTCAAACCCACGCAACAAGATTTTGTGCAGCGAGATATAGAAAAAGTTGATATTATTCTTAAAGGAGATAAAGATCATCAAATTATTCGAGAAATGATTGTTGCCTTGATTCTTGAGAATAAATAGAATACAGTTCTCAGTATTTTTTAATTTTATAATAGAGAGAAATAATTTTCAATTTCCCAATTGCTTACAGAGATATTATATGATTCCCATTCACGTTTTTTGGCTTCTAGATATACATCAAAAATATGCGCTCCTAACGCTTCTCTGGCAATTTTACTTTTTTCCATCTCCATTACCGCTTCACTCAAGGTCCCAGGTAAGGTATCAAGATCTTTATTCTTCAAATATGTATTTCCTAAAGTAGCTGGGGGTGGAGTTTTCTGGTTTTTAATTCCATCAAGTCCAGCCAAAGCCATTGCAGAAAATGCCAAGTATGGATTAGTAGAGGGATCTGGACATCGAAGTTCAATTCGAGTAGCTTTATTTTCTGTACCTTTTTTGGCTCTTGGAATCCTTACCAATGCAGATCGATTTTTTGGTCCCCAACAAACGTAAACAGGTGCTTCATAACCCACTACTAATCTTTTATAAGAATTAACAGTTGGAGATAAAATTGCAGAAATACCCTTAATGTGTTCCAAAATTCCTGCTATAAACTGATTTGCAGTCTCAGACAGGAAATATTCACCATCCGGATCGTAAAAAGAATTTTTTCCAGACTTATCTCGCAAACTCATGTGTGTGTGCATACCAGAACCATTATCACCAGAAATAGGTTTTGGCATAAAGGATGCATAAACATTATTTCTAGCTGCGGCCTGTTTTAGAGCAAATTTATAAATTTGTACTGAATCAGCCATTTCAAGTGCATCTTTATAGGTGAAATTTATTTCATGTTGACCTGCTGCAACTTCATGATGAGCCATTTCCACATCAAGAATCCCATGAACTGCCTCTGTAACCATGTCTCGGATTTTTTCACCTCCGTCAAAAGGTGCTAAATCGAAGTAACCCCCAGAATCACTTGGTTCTAATATTGGTTTTCCATTGGAGTCTCTTTTAAATAAGAAAAATTCGATTTCTGGGGCCGTGTCCATTTCAAATCCTGCTTGCTTCACCTTCATCAGTGTATTTTGCAAAGCATATCTTGGATCACCTTTAAATGGTTCACCATCAGGATGTAAGATGTTACAAATCATATTACCAGTTTTAAATGAACCTGATGACCATGGTAAAACATACCATGTACTAGAATCAGGTTGTAATAACATATCTGATTCTGAAATTCTCATAAAACCCTTGATTGATGATCCATCAAACCATACTCCATCTATAAGAACCTCTTCAAGCCTGTCGATTGGTATAGTAGTTTGTTTGAGCACTCCAAAAATATCTGTAAATTGTAAACTAATATTTTTTATATTATGCGCATCCACTTGAGCAAAAATTTGATCTTTAGTTAGGGCCATCGAATATTGTAACTGATACATTAAAAGTTATAAATCTTTAGAATATATTTGTGAAACATAGGTGAACATTGAAAATTTTCCATCATAGTTCCAATTATTAAAAATTATTTCCTCAAATAATATAAGCGACTATGCATATATTAAAAAACTAACACAAGTATATGACTGCGCACATATAATATAAAAAAGCCACTACAAAAACCACAAACAGACAACTAGATAAATGAATGCGCACATATTTATAAATGCGCAGGCAATTAAACCAACTATGGGTCGAAGGCCAATGGGTAGAAAATATGCAAAACATATTAGTATTCAGGTTAAAGAAGAACATAATGAAGATTTGAAATTACTCGCCTCAAAGCTTTCTAATTCATCATCCCCACCAAATGGAAAACTCTGGACAATCCGTGATATTATTCTTACACTCCTTTATACTCAATTTAATAACTCCACTAATTGGTTTGTTAAAAATCATTTTGAAAAATTATCAGAATCTGATTTAATAAAAATCAGAAAAAATATTTTTGGAGATAATAAAATCGATTATGTACCAAAAAATTCAATGTCTAAACCTAAAAAAATTAAAAAACAAAAGGAAAAACTAAAATTAAAACTTAACCCGAAGTATGCAAATTATCAACAAAAAATGGCAAAAATTAGACAGGAGGACCTAAATTGAGTTCAACATATACTGTGCAATTTGTCACAAACTACCTTACTAATTTTTTTGATGAAGCCAGCGAGGATCAAATTAAATCTGTTGTCGAGAAGACAGATTCAGCAATTATTCAGGTTATTGAAACTTTAATCGATAATGATATTTCATTTCAAGAAATCCTAGAAATAACAACCAGAAAGATTGAAAAGCTTGAAGATGATATTAGTAAAAAGGATAAGGAATTAAGAAAATTGGAACTTAAATCACCAAGCAAGACAACAATAGATAGATTGCCTATTAAACATGACACTTCGTCAAACTATATGGTTTTGGAAAAGCTAAAAACACTAAAATCTGCCACCTATAATGCAAAATTATTCCCGATTTGTCTTGAGATATTCAAACGATATTTTACTCTAAATCAACCCACTCCTCTTAAACAAATTCATAAAGAGTTTGGCCAGGATAGAGTGATCACCTCATTCAAACTACAAAAAAGTTTTAAGAGTTCTTCTATATCAAAATTACTAAATGAGCTATTTATTATTGAATCTAAGAATGGAGAGCTAATGGCAACACCTTCTGCAACCGGTATGTCTGTTTATCAATTAAGTCTGGAATACTATTCAGATAAATCTATATTTCAAAGATTTGATGATCTACTTTTAAAAGGAAAATTGGCTGATTCAAAGAAATTACTAATTAAACAGATCTGTGAAAGCCAAACATCATTTACTAATAATACTACTGATAAAATTCTCATGGCTAGTTTCTGTGGAATACACAAAGATAATATCTCTAAATATTTAGTTCAATTAGTAAAATTCGGTTTGATTAATAGGGTACCTGTTGAATATTCTAATAATCTCTTTACTTACCATTGCTTTAATGATTCTATTATTGAAAAACTGAAATAAGTTAATTTTCTAATATCAACTTTTCTTTACTAAAGTTTCAACAGTCTGCAAAAAGTGATCGACTTCTTCCCTCGTATTATACACGCCAATTGAGGCACGGACTGCACCAGGTCTCTTAACCTCTTTTCCTTCGATGACCTGCATCTGAGACATTATTTCTTCATTATCGAGAACATTGAGTAATCGTAGAACATATGGATGCGCACAAAAGCACCCATTACGAGTTGCGATTCCTCCAATTTTATCAAGATCATGTGATACATCAGCATGATATTGATTTTTAATATTAAAACTTACTACTCCAATTCTTTCCTTTAAAGGAATATCACCATAGGTTATCACACCTTCGATTTCCTGTAAACCTTTTAACATAACTTTTAATAGCTCAAGTTCATGCTTGCGTACTTTATCGATGCCAATATTGCTTAGAAAATCCAATGAATCACCAAAAGCTATAGACCCAGCAATGTTTGGCGTACCATATGAATGCCGATCGGGTCCGGTTAGATAGAAAGCTGCATCTTCAGTTACAAGAGAAACAGTACCACCACTTGGAATATAGGGGGCTGCTTCGTCAAATATTTCAACATCACCAAGTAAAAATGAAGCTCCAAATGGAGAATAAGTTTTATGTCCAGCAGCAGCAATAAAATCCAAATGTTCAGGATGTTCAATAGGTTTAACCTCTAGGGTCTGATGTGCAAGTCTTTGAGCTGCGTCAATAAGAATCTTTGCACCTCTATCATGAGCCATTTTAGCCATTTTATGAATGGGTGGCATGTAACCGGTTACGTTTGATCCAGCTGTTACTGCTACAAGTTTAATATTGTCATTGTCAAGTTTTTTCTCATAATCATCAAGATTTAATGTACCATCTTCCAAAATATCTATATGAGGAGTTGGTCCACGACTTCTGTGTGTAAGATCGTTAGAATGATGTTCCAATAATGTCGATAACACCTTTCCACCTTTTTCAGCAAATAAGTGAGATGCCAAATCTAATGAACTTGTAGTATTTGAAGAGAAAACTACTTGATTTCCACTGTTTTTTAAATCTTTAATTCCAACAAATTTTCCTATTTTATCGGGTACTTGTTCGAACAGATCAGTTGACCAACATGATAATGAATGTTCCCCACGATGAACATTTGCATAGGTGGTTTCCATCAACTCGATATACTTATCCAATACAGGTTTTGGTGCATGAGTGCTTGCTGCATGATCCATATATACTAACTGTAGAGGTTTACTACCGTCATCATGTTTAATCATGGTTCTAGTAATTGGAAATTGTTCTCTGATTTTTTGGAAATCCATCAATCTTATATCTAAAAACTATCTAAATATAGATATAGAAAATATCAAGGACAAAATGGTAAATTTTATTCTTATTATTTCGGCAATCCAATCATTATTTCCAAACTTCACTTGTCCTACCCAAAAACCATTAAATACAATATTAAACCTAATCACAATAGTCAAGTGAGTATTATGGAAACAGTAAAACCATCTATAAATAATTCTATAAATTTCGGTCCTTTATTTATTGCATTGGCGGCAATGCTTTGGGCATCTGATGCTTTTGTTAGAACTGAACTTGAACAAAAACTCTCAGCCACCCAAGTTGTGTTAATAGAACATTTATTAATCGTGATTATCATATCTCCTTTAGTTATTAGATATATTCCAAAATTGCTTGAATTAAATAGTAAAGAGATTTTTGCAATATTATTCATTGGAATTGGTGGAAGTGCACTAGCAACCATAGCATTAACAGAAGGATTCTGGGTTGGGGGAAATTTTGAATTCGTTGCAGTGGTAGTTTTTCTACAACAAACTCAACCCATTATTGCAGTAGGATTAGCACATCTTCTTCTCAAAGAAAGATTACCCAGGTCTTACTACTGGTTGGCTTTGTTATCATTCTTCGGAGTTATCCTGATAATTTTCCCAACATTGACAGGTGGGACAAACAAAATTTCTGATTTAAGTAATATTTTTGATAATTTACAAAAAGAGGATGGAGCAAGAGCTGCACTATATGGTTTAGCTGCAGCAATACTTTGGGGTTCATCAACAGTTTTCGGTAGATATTTGATGGAACACGGAGAGCAGAAACCAGTGTATTTCCAAATGACAGCCTACCGCTTCTTTATTGCATTCGTCTTCTTGGTAATAATCACCCCATTTTACTCTAGAGCTGATGGGTATCCTTCAACAGATACTACCCTTGAAAGTGACATTTTCATCCGTTTAGTTTATATGGCCATGGTTGTTGGTTTATTATCGCTTGTACTTTATTATTATGGACTAAAATCCACCCATGCAAGCGTCTCCGCAATTGCTGAGCTTGGATTCCCATTTTCCTTCTATATTCTTATGCCATTACGAGATGTTGATTATCCTGAAACTATTCAGATCATCGGATCAATCATACTAGTAATTGCTGCCACTTTGATGTCATATACATACGGAAAACTAGATACTGAAAATCAAAATATCAAAGCAAATCCAAATTAATCTATTATACAGAGAAATTAACTAAATAATCTAGATATTAAAAATGAGAGTTAATAAATAATCAATAAGACGTAGTAATCATGGGTATTGAACCCACTTCATTGGGAAAAAACATTCGATTGAGAAGATTAGTTGATCCTTCTGGTTTTATGTTAACTGTTCCAATGGATCACGGAATAACACTTGGTCCTGTGAAAGGTTTGAATAATATCAAACAAACAGTAAATGCAGTGTTTAATGGGGGTGCGAGTACTGTTATTGTTCAAAAAGGAATGGTTCGAACTATTTATGATAAAATACCACATGGAAAAAGCTTCATGGTTCATGTATCAGGCTCTACATCTAGATCCCCCACACCTAATCTGAAAATTCTGACAGGTTCAGTTTCTTCAACTTTGAAGTTAGGAGCTGATGGGATTTCATGTCATGTGAATATTGGGACAGATTATGATTCTTCAATGTTATCAGACCTAAATTACATCATTGAAGAGGCTGATGATTATAATTTACCAGTTCTAGCCATGATGTATGCCAGAGATAATGATGGTCAAGATAGTTTAGATGTTGATTCACTAGCACATATTGCAAGAATAGCTGAAGAAATAGGCTCAGATCTGGTCAAAATCAACGCAACAGAAAATGGACTAGGATTCGATGAGGTAAGTCAAGGGATATCAATACCAATAATAGTTGCCGGAGGTGCAGTAACCTCTGATTTCAATCAATTTCTAAATACAATAAAACAATGCATTCTTGATGGAGCAAGCGGGGTGTCAATTGGTCGAAATGTTTTCCAATCTGAAGATCCAAAATTAGCAATGAAAAAGGTGTATGATGCAGTTTTATCACTGACCAAGGAGGTAGATCATGTACAACCTCTTCATTAGTTCCTCTAGTCTTAACTCAATCTTAATAGACGAGAGTAAGATTAAAGGCAACATCGATGGAATATTCGTTGATTCTCCTGAAAATAAGCTAATTGAAAGTTATCCATTGATTCCAAAGTATTTTTTGAAAAATAACCACATATTAGATTACGATGGAAATCAAATTGGTAAAAAGATTGAGATTACTGATCCAAAAGCCATGGAAGAAGCCTTGATTGAAGAAGTTAAAGATGGAATTTTACTTGTCGAAACATTGGATTGGAAAATAATTCCACTAGAAAACCTTATTGCAAAATACGATGGTTCGGAGGTGAAAATTATTGCCCACGCCAATAGTGTTGAAGATTTTAAAATCCTGAAAGGAATATTAGAAATTGGGGTCGGAGGTATTGTTATCTCTCCTGATTCAGAAGATGAATTGTATTCATATTTTGATAGTTCACTAATTAGTGAGGAAAAAATAACTCTTGAAAGTTTTGAAGTATCCTCCATTGAACCCATTGGAATGGGAGATAGAGCTTGTGTAGATACAAATTCAATATTACGAAAAGGTGAAGGAATGCTCGTTGGTTCGACATCTCAATTATTTGTCTTGGTGGAGGCAGAAGTTCATAAATCAGGATATGTTAATCCGAGACCTTTTAGAGTAAATGCAGGGGTTGTATCCCTATATACATTAAACGGGCAAAAAACAAATTATTTATCTGAGCTGGAAGCTGGATCTGAGGTTAGTATAGTTGATCGAAATGGGCAGGTTAGAAAAGAACGAATTGCTCGGGTGAAAATTGAGAGGAGACCCATGATACTTGTAAAATTGAAGTATGATCAAAGAGAATATTCTGTGGTTTTACAGGATGCAGAAACAGTTAGATTAGTAAACAACGAAGGTTCACTTCCAATAAATGAAATTAAAGTAGGAATGATGGTATTTGGACATATTTCAAAGTCTGCGAGACATTTTGGTATGAAAGTGGATGAATTCGTGGAAGAGAAATAATGACCGTTGCTATTGTCCTTAAAAATTATGAGAATGCCATAGAATTATTAAAAAAAGAACAAGTCAAAAATAGATTATTTGAACTACGATTAGATTTTGATTACAAATTACTCTCCCTAATTGAAAATAATCAAATATCCCCCCACCAGGCAATATTGACAATTAGATCAAAATCTGAAGGCGGTAAATTAGATAATGATGCAACTAGAGATAAAATTATTAACAAAGCTCTTGAGATGAAAGTAGGTTATTTGGATTTAGAATTAAAATCAGATTATGAAGTTATTAAGAAAATTGTTGAGGATATAAATCAATTAAATTCTACTAATTTAATTATCTCTCAACATAATTATATCCAGAGCTTATTATCAGGTTATTCGTCATTTTACACTACATTTTTAAATCTTAACAGTCTTAATACAGAAATTAATAAACGAATTATATTGAAATATGTGGGCTCTCCAGATGATTCCTACGAAACATTAGAATTAATGGAAATGATACCCCAACACTCCAAACAAATATTATTAGGTATTGGAAAAAGGGGAGATATATCCCGGACACTACATTCCAAATTAGGACAGGAATTAGTTTTTGGGGGATTGCAGGATAATGACATCATACCTTACCAAGTATTAGATGTATTATCACAATCCAATACATTGATGCTTGGATTAGTAGGTGGAAATATATCTCATTCTTTATCCCCCCTTATTCATAATATTCTCATGAAAACGACTAAACTCTCAGGATATTATCATTTATTAGAAGCCAACAACTCAAACAGAGCAAACAATATGGTTAGAAAACTTATCAATTACGATTTTACAGGTTTCAATATTACTATTCCTTACAAGAAATCAATTATTAAAATTTTGGATCAAATAGATCACGTAGCTGAAAATATCCAAGCAGTAAATACGATTAATATTGTAAATGGAAAGTTATTTGGATTTAATACTGACATAACTGGATTTTCAAGATTTTTAAGAGAGCATAATTTACATAAACTCGAAGGGGCTCTCGTTTTGGGAGCAGGTGGTGCTAGTCGAGCAATATGTCAAAGCTTAATACAAGAAGGAGTTTCTGTTTCAATAGTAACTCGATCTGAAAAGCGATTTAATGAATTTCCAAAAGACCTACGATCACAAATAAATCTTATATCAAAATCTGATTTTTCAAACAAGATGAGAGCTGAACTTTACATCAATACAACGCCTCTTGGTTTGAAGGGTGAAGACCCTCGGGATTTTGTGGAGCTGCCCATAAATATTCAAGCTGTAATTGACCTACTTTATCATGAAAATGAAAACACATTTGTACAAAAGATAAAAAATAAAGGGATTGAAGCCTATGATGGAAAAGAAATGTTATTTAATCAAGCGGCTGATTCTTTTCAGATATGGACGAATAAGATGGTCAAGAAAAAAGATCTGTATAATCAATTCTTAAAGGAGATCAGATGAAATGAAATATATTAAAACAGAAGTAGGTTCTGCAATTACGATTTTAAATGCGATATATGCCGATTTCGGGGCAGCAATTGGAATTGATATTCCTATATCTATCGAGATTAGAGAATCTGATAATTTAGTAATTACTACAAATCCAGAAAATTCACCCGATTTAATTAATGCATGTTTAGAATTAGTAAGTAGTGAATCTCATATCACAATAGAAAATATTGAAATATCAACTTATTCTCCTCTTCCTTCTCAAAGGGGACTAAAGACTTCAAGTGCAATATCAAGTGCATTGATACATGCTTTGAGTGATTATTATGACCTCCAATATTCAATTCCAGAAGTAATTTTATTAGCATCAGCTGCATCAATTAGGGCAGGTGTGTCAATAACTGGAGCTTATGACGACGCATATGCATCTTATTGTGGTGGTATGGTTATTACCGAAACAATAACAAAAATGCCAGTACATCATATAGATATCAAACTGGATGACCAATTAATGCTCCTAATTCCAAATTCTATTCTAGTAAAAAGTGATATAGATATTTCTAGATATTACATGGACGGGGAAGAACAGAAAATGATTATTAAGAATATAATGGATAAAAATATCTATGAAGCAATTAGGATTAACACAGCATATTATGCTCCAAAACTATTCCCTAATCATTCGATAATATCTGAATTATCTAAACTCCCCTGTGAACTAATTGGATTAAACGGAGCAGGCCCTTCATTATTTGTATTATGTGCTAATAAAGATATTAATCGCTTTATTATTTCAATGAAAGAAAGCTTTCCAGAATATGAGATAATGAAAACTTCATTAAAACCATTGTATAGGGTATTTTGATGAAGGTATATCCTGGAACATTAAATGGATTCATACGCCCTCCTTCATCGAAAAGTGTTACTCATAGATCATTGATATTAGCTGCGTGCGGTGAAGTTGGTTCAACAATAAAAAATAGATTAGTTTCAGGAGATACTGATGCTACGAAAAAAGCTCTAGAGGGAATTAACGCCAAATTTATTGAAAAAGAAGGTCCATTCCAACCATTAATTACTGAAAAACCTATTTCCAAGATAGAGACAGATGAATTAAAGATAAATTGCTTCAATTCAGGGACAACATTACGATTGCTATCTGGAATAAGTGGCTTACTACCTCGAGAAACCACTTTGTATGGTGATAGTTCTCTAAAT
>MDVR01000122.1 GCA_001940725.1 Candidatus Heimdallarchaeota archaeon LC_2
TTAATATTTTATGAAATTATTTATTTTTAAGTTTATCAAAATATTTTTTTCTAAATTTATTTACTTTGGGAGCAATCAAAACTCTGCAGTATCCTTCAGTTGGATTTTTTGCAAAGTAATTTTGATGATAATGTTCTGCCTCATAAAACTCAACAGCAAGTACAATTTCTGTAACTATCGGATTTGGAAATACTTGTTCGTCACTTAGATATTGCACAAATTCCTTTGAAATCATTATTTGGCTTTCATTATGAGCAAAAATTACAGATCGATATTGTGTTCCAACATCATTACCTTGTCTGTTCAACGTTGTTGGATCATGAATAAAGAAAAATATTTCAATTAATTCTTTAAATGAAATTACCTCTGGATCAAATGTCACCTGTATAACCTCAGCATGCCCAGATCTTCCTGTACAAATTTCTTGATAAGTTGGATTTTCTGAGTCACCACCAGAATATCCTGAAACTACTGTATTCACACCTTTTAGATCAAGGTATACTGCCTCTATACACCAGAAACAGCCTGCGCCCAGAGTTACTAATTCTTCTTCAGCCATTGTATAACATTTTTCGTTGAACATAAAATTTTATTAGTATTCGCATAAGTGGGCTTGTTTAATATATAACAAAAAGGCAAATGAAATTATTGCAGTATTCATTATATCTCATTGAATAAGAAAATTTGTTAAGTATATGTCCTAAAATCAATTATATGAAGACGGGGCTATCAAATAAAACTATTCTTGTAACCGGAGGCTTAGGTGGGATTGGAATTGCAATTGTTAATATTTTGATTGAAGAAAAAGCCAATATTGTATTACACTATCACACCAAGAGGGATAATTACAATGAGATTGAACATAAGATGCAAGATGCAAATATTGATTTTCTTATGATTCAAGCAGATCTTAGAAACGAAAATGAAGTAGAAGCAATGTTTGATGAGGCTACAAAGAAATTCAGAAGAATTGATGGATTAGTAAATAATGCAGGGATTTGGCCTGAAAAATCCACACCCATTCTTGATATGAAATTGGATCAATGGGAAAATACATTGAGTACCAATCTAAAATCGATTTTCCTTTGTTCTAAAGAATTTTGTAAAAATCTAAAAATGAACAAAGGAGACTTTGGATCCGTAGTTTTAATCGGATCAACAGCTGGAGTTTTTGGTGAAGCTGGTCATATTGATTATTCATCTTCAAAAGCAGCTCTACATGGATTTATGTTAAGTTTAAAAAATGAAATTGTTCAAATTGCACGATACGGGAGAGTGAATATTGTATCACCAGGATGGACCTTAACAAGAATGGCTGAAAACGAACTACAAAATAATGATGGGGTTATACGTGCCTTGCAAACAATACCCCTCAGAAAAATTGCTTCTGCACCAGATATAGCCAAATCTGTAGTTCATCTATTATCTGATGAACTTTCTTCTCACATATCTGGTCAAAACATAGTTATTGCAGGCGGCATGGAAGGTAGATTATTGCATGAGAAAGATGAAATTGATGTTACTAAAGTTATACTCTGATGACAGTTTAACAAATATTTTCAAACATTAAAGCCAAAATATTCCAAAATTAAAATTTGATAAAATAAAGTCGATAACATAATCCCAAAAAGAATAATTACAAAGAAAACTGTTTTTATTTTACCCCAAAATTCGAATCCAGGTATTTTTGGATAAATATTTCTGATAATTAATAAGAACCATAGGACAAGAAATGCACCGATTGTATAAATATTAAAGGTGAGAGATTCTAAATCATATTCAAAATAAACATATGTAACTATTACATCTCCAATTATGAACATAGGGAACCATAATAATTCACGTCTAATTACATTATCACTTTTCGTTATTAATCCTTGCGAAAACCATAATACACACATTGTAGTCAAAGCAGATATGGTTTGAATTGCTAGTAAAGCATTAAGTGTAATTGATCCTAATAAAAGAGAGACTGTATACACAACTATCGTTGCTGTAATTAGGACAATCCAAGTAGCGAGAAATGATTCTAAGCTTGCTTTGAAAAATCCAATATCCATTGCGAGTCCAACTCGTTTTTCAGATTTTAACATTAATGCTTCAGCTTCTTCAAGTTTTCTTTGACCAAATCTTTTCTTTTCTTTGTTTACAACATGTCGTTCTGCTCCGCTGATTGTTCTCTTATCAAGACCATGTCTAATATAAGATCCAAGATCATAAAGATGAGATTCATAATCCAACAACATCCAAAGTGAGATTAAAAGAAACAAATCAAGAAAAACCATGGTTTGTATCCAATCTTCCCCCTTGAAATCTTGAACTGCTACGATAAAAAATGAAAGAGTTAGAAAATTAAAACCATTCTTACTTATTTTTCCTAATTCTTTGCCCACATTCATTAATTTAGATCTACCAAGATCCAGTATTCTAATATCATATCTTTCTAAAATATCTACTCCGATAAGAAATGACATCCAAAAACTACCTGATAAAATCATAAAGACAACTGATGTATCTATGACTGATGAACCAATTTGAAAAAATCGTGGAAAACTACCTGATCTTATGTAAATTAAACCCGCGAATTGAAATGAAGCTGCAAATATTACCAATGTTATCCATACTGATCTAAAAAACAGATTCTTATTTGATCTAGTCTGAATTTCAACTTCAGTGAAAAATGAGTATGGTTTAATATCCTTGGAAAGAAAGGCCCTGAACATCATCAATCGAAATATAATCGATTTTAATATCTTAGAGGTCACCGCAGATGTATAAAGGAATTTTCTTCGAAATATGAATTTGTAAATTGCAACAAATATGTAAAAGGACCCCAACAAAACAATAATAAACATTTGAAAAAATAATAACTCTACAATTGGATGATCAATTAACAATTCTTCTGCTTGCGGTAATATTTCCAATCTAGATTCTGAAATACCAAATGCTGCACTGAGAATTTGTCTATAATCATTAATAAATCGCTCGTCTTCAACACTTATAAAGAATAGATACATTGGTATGGTTGTTAAAATTGCAATCATCAGAGTAAGTTTTATCTCACCAAGAAAATTATTTGGTACACCAATAATTTTTAATTTTGATTTTGCAATCCGTTTCTTCAATAATTTCCCTTCTATCTATCTTGATTTTATTAGTAATATTATTGATGTTTTTGTATAATATAAACTTAATTAATTATTATTACGATGATTTTAATTAATAAACTAGATCCATCTATATTCTTTAACAATTTTCAAAATTAAGGTTTGAAATGCTTCCTCTACTTGTTCTCCAGTTAAAGCTGATGTCTCTACAAATTGAATATCTCCAGTTTCTTCTGTTCTGATATTTTCACAGAATTCCTCGCAACGTTCTTTCTCAATATAATTATCTGGAAATTCGCTAGTTCCTCGTAAATCCGATTTATTTCCTATGATTATGAGAGGTACAAGTTTACCTTCATTTTGTTCACGTAATTCATTAATCCAAACCTTTAATTTTTCAAAAGTATCCGGTCGTGTAATATCATACACTAATAATGCACCTCCAAGCCCATTGTAATAGCTCGATCTCATTCTTTGGAAACGATCTTGACCTGCAAGATCCCAGATATTGGCAGTTATTGTCAATGAATCAGTAACTCGGACTTTTTTCGCTGCGAAATCAGCACCAATAGTCATCTGATAACTTTCCCTAAATCCTTCCCCGAGATAGGACTTACGAATGCTAGTTTTTCCGACGCCCCCTTCTCCCAATAAAACGATCTTACAGGAGAAAACACGACTTGCCAATACATCCACCAGCCCATTAAAATTAATGAGTAATTGGAAACAAATATTCGAAGATTTATTATTAACGTATCTTACTTATTCTTATGTTTACAAAGTTGAACCATATATTTGAAAACCCTCATTTTAATTTTGATGTTATATTTTGTTCAGTTTATTATAATATGAATTGGATAATGTAGTGTGAGGAGAAATAAAGCCCCAAGCGGGATTTGAACCCGCGATCTTTTCATTACGAGTGAAACGCTTTACCGGGCTAAGCTACTGAGGCATATTTTTCTCTAAACTGCTTAACATTGTGATAATTTTTGTATGATTCCCTTTGGACATTGAGATTAGATAAATTCAATCAATCTAGGGTTGTAAATGACCAACCTTTATCTGATACATCTATTGGAAATACACTTTTCATACTGAACAAATTAGCCAATTCATGGATATCAATATTCGTTGCTTTTGTACCTGAATATAACTCTGCATTGTCAAAAACCCAAAATGGAACACCGACATCAGCGAGATAAATTTGGCCAAGATGATTGGGGTTCATAAATTGCAGACCGATTTTTGGGAATGCAAGGGTAACTGTTGCCAATGGTTGAAGAAGTCCAGGGTTTAATCCTGTTGAACTATCAACCCCAGATGGGAGATCTAAACAAATTAATTTTTGATTTCGCATCCAATCAATAGTGTCTTTGGTCACCCCGTAAATTTCACCTTTAAAATTATACCCAATATAGGAATCAACCACTAAACAACTATCTGTATTATAACTAGGTAGTTGGAAAATAACTGCCACGCCACATTCCTGTGCCCTAATAAGTTGAGCTTGAGGTACTGAACGGCTTGGCATGCCCTTAGGTAATAATAGTGACACATCAAAACCCCAATTTTTAAGTCTTCGAGCAGCAACCATACCACCACCACCATTATTTCCACTTCCAGAAACAATGATTATTTTTTTGAGTTGCAACTTTGTATAATACTTAATCGCAATTTTCGCTAAATTTAGACCTGCATTCTCCATCATTAATGGAATCTCGATACCTAAATCCTCAGTCATTATGCGATCAACTTCAATCATGCCTTCTCGCGTAATTGCAGGAATCATTGTAATAACCATTAAATAAGAATAAAAAGTCATAATAATTTAGGTTTCTAAGGGCAATTAGCTCTATGCCTCAAATTTCGCCATTTTCCAATAAAAGTGTACCAACAAGATCATGTACTGAAATAATTTGAGATTGTAAGTATTCTTTTGATTTAAACCAATCTTTTTCACGACAATCAAAATCTATCATAACCTCATTAGTATCCAGATTTTTAATCAAAGGGTATAGTTTACAGCCTATTGGAGCTATATCGTAAATGCTACAATTACCTTGTAAATCTAAAAAATAACATTTTTTTCCGATTGGACTGTCTACATTTCTTAATTGCAGAAAATTATCTGTCTCCTCTTTAGGTAATAAGAAATCTTCCCTATTATGACCTGCTGATTCAATTCTCTCCAGGTCTTTTTGAGTCAATATCATTTCAGTCTCTAAACAACATTTGTGACAATCTCGGAATCCACAACGAGTCCAATTTTCAGTTCCAATCGAATCCGGCCTTAACATCTTTAAATCTTGCTCTCCCTGGATAATCTTTCTCTATTTCTAGCAATATGGCCAAACGTATCAATTAAATTGGCAATATCATTTATTGGCATATTATCAATTTTTGTCACTTTAGAGGGGCCATATAGATCTAAAGCATCAGTCCAGCAAACCTTCATTATTTCTGCTTGTATATTTTCATCTATTTTAGGTTGTGGATAACCCCTAATTTCTAATCTCGGACGTAAATCCTCGATTGGGCAACTTAATACAAAACATTTCAAAACAAATTCTTCAGGAACAATATCAGCATAGTGCCCTTCGATTATTACAATCCCTCTTCCAGCTGTTAGATAATTTTGTAAAGTATCCTGTAATTTTTCAGTATCGATAATTGTTGATTGTCTTATATCATCATAACCAGCAATACAATTATATTTTTTTGCAAAAATTTCGAGGTTGATTGTAAAATATCCCTTCTCTTGAAGAATACTTGTGACTGTGGTCTTGCCTGTACCAGGGGTACCAGTTATAACAATCACTCCAGCAGGCACTATATCTTATCGATTTGTTGAAGCTTTAATTGATTCTATTCGATAATAAAACGAGTTTATAATATATGATAATAATGTTAACAAATTAGTCGGATTCCATTATTATATTAATTACTCCTTTTTTATCTTGTACAATTACTGGATCTAGAGAATCATCATTAGCAGTTAATGTTTTTAAATCTAATTTAAATACTCCTTTATCAAGAATCTGTATTCCGACCCCAACTGTTACTTCTTCTGAAGAACTTTCAAATAGTTTATGCAACGATTTTTCGAGAGATTTAACATCTTTTTTTGACCTTTTAATGAATTTAAATTTCCGATGTTTACATAATGGGCATCCGTGAAGTAATGCTTTGGCGAGATCATCTATATTATTATCACAATTTCGACAAATCGATTCATTATTCAATCCATTCACAAATATACATTATTATTGTATATTAAATAATCAAAGTAATACGCCAATGTTTCGTACGTAGTATTGTACCTAATAAATAATTTCAACAATTTGGTACTTGAGATAAATGAATGGATTTTTACAAAAAATCTTTGGTGGAAGTAAAAAATCGGCAAGTGTTTGTCTAATTGGTGAAGTCAATACAGGAAAAAGTACCCTTGCTAATCGCTTTGCTTTAGATTTTACTGGAAAAGAAGAATTTTCAACATCTGAAATTCCTCATGAGACACGAGAAATTACAAAATTAGAACATGTGGATTTTCAAGTTGGAAAAAGTAAGTTGGACGTAACTTTAATAGATACTCCAGGTATTGCAACTGCAATTAATTATAAAGAATTTATGGAACATGGTCTTACCGAGGAAGAATCAATTCAAAGAGCTAAAGAAGCAACTGCAGGAATAGTATCAACAATTAAATTTCTTAAAGAGGTTGATGTAGCACTTGTATTAATGGATTCCACTAGAACACCATTTGATCAAGTTTCTCTGACTTTATTAGGGGCGCTAGAAATGCATAAGACACCTGCTATAATTGTTGCCAATAAAGTCGATTTAGAGAATGCAAATCCAGATTTAATAAAAAGTACATTCCCACATCTTAAAGTCGTACCAGTTTCAGCACTGAGTGGTTTTGGCTTGAATAACCTATATAATGAGATTGCCCTGGTATCTTAGGAGGATTTTTTATGACTAATTTAGAATTTATTACATCACAAAAAATCGATACTTATGATAAAGACCAGCTCTATGATTATATAGTTGATAAAATATTAGACAATAGTATATTGGTTTTAGAGAAAAACCTTGATCCTATGGAAAGAATGGAATTAATTGCTCACGGATTGGGAAGGGCTACAGATGGAATCTACCCCGGTGTTAAGCTTGTTAATATTACCGTGTCCGCGGGCACATCTGGTTTTCTTAGATCCAAGGCTAGGGATATTCATTTCAATTTAATAACTCCTGGTAATTCAACAATTGAACAAAAGGAAGAAGGTCATTTCTCAATAATAACTGAAGATGGAAATCAAATTTCTACTTTAATTACTTAAATAAATTAATATCAATAGTGTAAATAATTAAAATAATAAGTTAGATTAACTTATAAATTTGAGTCCGAATTAAGTACCGACATCATAGGCTGTTATGTATGCTTGTTGTTCAGGAGTAAGTGTATCAGTAGAGAAACCCAATGATTTAAGTTTGATATGGGCTATTTCTAAATCAATTTCATAGGGAAGAGTGTATACTTGATTTGCTCCGCCTATTGTCTTTTCTGCTAAACTGATGAGAGCCATTAACTGACCACAAAAAGACATATCCATTACTTCAGATGGGTGTCCTTCAGCTGCAGCTAGATTTACTAATCTACCACGTGCTAGTAAATAAATTTTGTTCCCATTTTTTAAGGTAATTTCCTCATTATTTGGACGAATTGTTCTTACATTTTCAGCAGAATTTAATAATTTATCAACTTCAATTTCAACATCATAATGGCCGGTATTACTTAAAATTGCACCATCTTTCATTGTTTCCATTTGTTCTAAAGTGATAACATCTCTCATACCAGTTGCAGTAATGAAAATATCCCCTAGTTTTGCGGCATCATCCATTTTCATTACCCTGAAACCGTCGAGGGCAGCTTTCAATGCCTTTACTGGATCTACTTCAGTTACGATTACACTTGAACCTAATCCTTTTGCTTTCATGGCAACGCCACCACCACAGCGACCATATCCTGCAACTACTACAGTTTTTCCTGCATATAAAATTGAAGTTGCTCTAAGAATACCATCTAGGGTAGATTGACCAGTTCCATAAACATTATCAAAATGGCTTTTAATTGGACTATCATTAACTGCGACAACTGGATACAATAATTTATTGTCATCTGCCATTGCTCGTAATCTGTGAACACCAGTAGTGGTTTCTTCTGTTCCTCCCAAGATATCAGGTGCCAAATCTGCATGTTTATTGTGAACAACAAATATCAAATCTGCACCGTCATCCAATGTAAGAGTTGGTTTAAACTCTAAAGTTTTATCTAATGCCCAATAATACTCTTCTGTATTCATACCATGCCAAGCCCAAATTTTCACTCCATTAGCTGCTAATGCCGCTGCAACTTCATCATTTGTTGATAAAGGATTACAACCAGACCATGATATATCAGCACCTGCCGCAATTAAGGTTTCAACAAGAACTGCTGTTTCTTTGGTAACATGTAAACTACCAGCGATCCTTTGCCCTTTAAGGGGTTTTGATTTTTCGAAGCGTTCTCTTAATTCCATGAGAACTGGCATTCTAGATTCTGCCCAATCTATTCTCATCCTGCCTTTTTCTGCAAGATTAATATCTTTTACTTTGTATGGGTGAGTTAACTCCATTTGAGCCATGACAGTTCAAATTAATTCTAATTTATTATAATAGTGATAAGAAACAATGTTGAATCATTGAAAGCATTCAATTATTTTTATATTGCAAAAACCATATCTCTAAACAATTTGAAAAGGCTTTGATTTGGTAAATCAGTTAAATTTGATTTCCTAATGTTTTGTGATAATCCTTGAGAAAGTTGAGCGAACGAAAAAATATGCTCAGAGAAATCAGATAGACGACTATCTTCCTCCGATTGAAGAATATCAGCTGATTTAAAAGCAAAAGATGTTGCTTCATTTAAATTTAATTTCGCTTGATCATATAGACCCAAATTAGAACTCCATAATCCTAATATTATATTCTTTATACTTTCAAAAAATGTGAGTATCCCTGAAATTAAAGTTTTACGAAAAATAATTTGATCCCACTTTACTTGTTCAAGTATAGATCCAATTCTTTCTTTATGATCTAATAAATTTGAACAATCTTGTTTAATTTGGTTTATCATCTCAATAAATGGAATTAATGATTCAAAAATATCTAGGATATTTGATAGAACCTCATTATTACTTGAAAATACGTTTTCATCGATTGTCATTGTAAAAAATAATGTGGGTAATACATGAGATAGACACAAATACTGAGTTGTTAATTGATAAATATGCATTTGTATGGTATGTGCACTGATATATGATCCTGAGAAATGTGCTAGTATCCGATCAATTGGAACCGCCTTAGTATCCAACTCGGATGATAGTGTTTTCGATTGGTTAGCAAAATAATAAGCCCTTGTTTTGTATATTAATTCAAGTAATTTATTACTTTCTTCAGTTTCAAGTGCCTTTATCTCGTTTTGAATACTCAAACACAAATTAATTAAACAATCAAGAGTGGTGACAAGCCTTTGTTTATCACTAGAAGTTGAGGGCAATAATGCAATTGCAAAATGTAATGTTTCACATTCAGTTAAGAATTTATCTGTATTCTCTTTCAAATTATCCTTATCCGTTTCCTGTCCTAGATTTGTTAATGAGGATGATATTTGGGAGATTGCAACATCGATTCTTGAAGTAAAAGTTTCTAGTATGTCATCACATCTCTGATTTATCTCCTCAATTGGTTTATTGAGTGTAACCATAAATTCTAGAGAATTCATCATTGAAAGATATAAGTTAGGTATTGCTGAGATATAGGGAATTTCAATGATTGAAGTTGAATCCTTGATCATTTGATGTATTTCTGCAATCAATGATGAATTACTCAAAATATCATTATTCTTCTTGAGGGAATTGAGTAGATTGGCAAATTTTATTTGTAGTCTAAGTATTTGTGTTGCCATTATTATTCTTTGATAGTAGTATTCAACCTGATCCCTTATTTCACGAGAGTATAAATTAGGGTGCTCCCGGATTGTTTCAAGCATTTTTTCTATTCCAAGTGCTGCTTCTAAATATTGAAGTGCGACTTGATGATTATTTGATTTAGCATTTGAAATTGCCAAATTTAAGAACAATTTGTATTTTAGGAAATCCCGAATTGTTTCTCCAATTGTCAATTGAGAGGATTTAATTTGTTCTATTCGTGATGCTAGTTCATGAGTCGGGTTTTGGTTCCATGATTGAACTACAAGGTCTAAATTTTCAATGCCTAAAGCTTGTAAGAAATATTCGGTTGATAAATCACTTGCCCACCAATTTTTTTGTAAAACTGAAAAGTAAGGTTTTAACGTTTCGAGAAAAAATTGCCCTTCTAGATCAAATAACTCAATATTGGCAAAACTAATGTTATCATCTTGTTTTTTGATTAAATTAAGAATTTGTACAGATCTTTGTTTTTGATTTAATTTATTTATTTCACTCAAATATGGTGTCAAATTTGAAAGGAAATCTTTGGGATCTTCATTATTGAAGAATAAAGAATTAAGAAATTCAAAGATATTTTCAACATTCAACATCTGATATACTGTATTCTTATCATTCATAGATCCTGTATTATGACGGTAAATTTCTGTATATATCTTTAACAATATTGCCAAAGAGAGCTCTAACTCTAAGACATTTGCAATCTTATGATTCATTTCCGAATTAAGAATATCATCGTTTTTAATTCGATCCTGATCTTTTCCTCTTTCATCGATATACCTGTAATAAATTAATCTGCCTAAATCAGAAATGGAAGTAAGGACCTTAATACATTCTTCATAATTATTTTGCATTAAGAGAATTAAATCGTTTACAGGTTGAAATTCTGCTATCGAATTAAACGATTCGTGAAAATTTTCTTGCAATGCAAGTAATATTGAAAATGGATCTTTTCGATCTTTCATTAATTCTTACCTTCTAACAGAATAGCTCATTTAATGATAATTTTTAAGCAAGAAGATTAAAGCTTATGTTTTATGTAACACTTCACTCTAGTATTGACGTTGGTTCGTTTAATGAAACTTAGCCCAATCATATATACGTAGATATTATCCATATTATTATACAAAAAAATTAGTTTTCATTTGAAGATGAATCTTAATGATATGGGACTGAAAGATTTGTATGTATTAAGGGATACTGGTGAATGTGTATTTCATCAAAATTATACTGAAAAAAATGATTCACAAAATCAACCAGATCAAACCATAATGAGTTCTTTTCTATCAGCTATTGAAACATTTTCTGCCAATGTTGATAATGGCACAAGTATGTTGGAGACTACAAATTATCGATTTGTTTATCATAGAAATCAAGATTATCTTTATGTTGCCAGAACTAAAAAATCCCTTAATCCAAGCTATGTTTATAACAAATTAAATAGAATATCTGAAAAAGTTGAAACTTGGCTACCTAAAAAGTGGGATGGTTCAGTTAAAGTATTTCAGGGTATAAGTGGACTAGTTGTTGATGAATTTATCCCTAGTGCGTTGAATACATATTATGAAATAACTGGAAAAGATTCAACAGAACTTTCGGGAATAGAATCAAAAATATATTCATTTCTCAGATTTAGAGGAAAATCGCAGCTTTCAACAATTGCTAAATTAATGAGAATCCCTCAAAAAGATGCTCAAGAAGTGACTCAACACTTACTATCAGATAATTATGTATCATCGTGCTCCTAATTTCATAAACATTGAAATGAAAGACATAAATTACCATTCTGTAATGTAACCTATAATCAATCTTTCTTCACTCCACAGAAAGGTAATTATGGGTTATTTCTGTTAGGAGCAAATGGATTCTCTTTGATGGACCTATTTACTGAAGAATTCCAATCAATCAAGATGACCAAAACAGATGTATTTCAAGCATTATCCTCATTTACGATACATGAATTAAATTATAGTATAGATGGTTTTGATATAAATTTTGCCAAAGTGGATGATAATAGCACAATTGGTGTGCTGGTGTGTAAAAAAATGCAACCTGACAATTCTCTATTACCTGAGCTCATTCAGATAAGTAAAGTAATAATTCAAGGAGATAAAATTTTGATACACAAAATAATGGGGATCAAATGTTCAAAGAAAATTGAATATCTAAAGTCCTAAATTGAACTACATTTTTATGTTGAATTTTTTTACTGCATTTCTTGCATCGTTTTGATCAGAATAAGAACCCACATAGCCGTCGGCTACCTTAAAATTCCTTCCACAATATGGGCATTTCTTTCTTTGTGTGCCACTAAGTGTTACCATGTATTTACTACACTCAAGTCTCGAACACTGAACTACTGACCAATTTTTCAATCCTGTGATCTTTCATCAGCACCATTAGAACTAATATTTTCCATAAATTTTCTGAATTAAATCTCTAATTGCAATACGAATTGCTTCTGATCTAGTGGGATACCTCTCTCTTCTTAGCAATTCATCTAAACCTTCAAGCTGTTCGCGTGTAACTTTTACGCTTATTAATTTCATACCGATTTCGGTAGTATCATCGGCCATAGTTTCACATTAATTGCTGAAATAAAATAACTATGGATGAATGTTGAAGGTATTATGCATTTTTCAGTTCACTTTGAGCCATTAAAAAATAATTCGAAAATATGTGATTTCCAAAAATACCAATCCTCAAGAGTATCTAAATCCCTTGAAATTTCTTCTTTTTCAAATACAGCTAAAGCAATTTTCAATTTATTACTTAATCCTATGAAACGATCTGCTGAAGATTTACCAAATAATTTTTTGGAGAACATAAATTTTGGGAGATAAGCAATTGCAGTGCCTCTATCATGAGTTGGTACAATTACATTTAGTTCTAATTCTTTCACAGATAAAAATTTCAACATAATTTTTCTTGTTAAACCTGGAAGATCAGGCATTACAAATAAAATTTTATCATCTTCAATTTGATCTAAACAATCACTAACTGCTTTATTCAGTGATATCCCTTTATCTATTATAATTTTGAATCTTGTGCTTCCATTCTTATACAGAGTCTCATCTGAAGTCAAAACAATAACTTCAATATTTAAGCCGATTAAAATGTCAATAGTATTCATCATCAGATTGTATACAATATCGTTTACAAGTTTATTGCCAAGATCTTCTCGTAATCGAGACATCGCTGTAGTTTTGCTTCGTAAAGGAACTATTGCAGTTATTTTTGAGTCTCCGAGATTCAAACTTAACAAGCCTCCTAAAAATGAAGGTTAAATAAAATCGAAGATAGTGGTCGATAATTTTTTCTTTTGATCTAAAGTTGAAAGATCAATGGAATGGAAAATTGGTTCTATGTTTAAATCTTTAATTTTATCTCTAAAAGATATATCTTCACTGTCGAATATTATCTTTGAAGCAATCTTTTGATAATAATTCGCAATCCCTAAAGGCGTAGAGTCAATATTCATTGTTTTCATCAATTTAACTGTTGGTCCCGAAAATGCTTCACTTCCTTTTAAAGGAGATATTACTAAAACTTTGTCACGATGTTGTTCAAGGAGAGAATATATTTTCTTGATAGATAAAATAGGTCCTATACTTGTTATTGGATTACTTGGTCCAATTATGATTTGTTTAGCTACCTCCAACATATTACTTACTTCTTCAGTTGTTTCCTTTGAATCACCATGAAATTTCACATCTGTAACATTCACATTAGTTTGTAATTTTACAAAGTATTCTTGGAAATGATAATTATTATCCTCAGAAAAAATCCTGCTTTGTATTGGATTATCCGACATTGGTAAAATTTGTGCTTCTATACCCCACTTTGAACATATTTTTTTTGTAACACTAGTTAATGATTCTTTTCTTAATTTTAATGATCTGTAAATATGTAATCCCAGGTCACGATCACCGACATTAAACCATGTATCTTCTGCACTTAGAGATTTTAACGTTTTGAGCGATTCAAAAGTATCACCCTCTACTCCCCAAAATTTTTCCGTATCCAATTTTCCACTAAATTGATATAGAACTGTATCTAAATCTGGACATATGTATAAACCATTCCAAACATAATCATCTCCTGAATTACAAAGAACACCTATTTTTTTATCAGGTAAGATATGTCTAAATCCCTGCATTAATTTTGGAGTACCGGTACCCCCAGATAAGAAAACAAATTTCATATTTGATGGAAATTTAATAATATTTTACATTCTTCGATATTGTCCACTTTCATTATTCAGCAATTTATCTTCAACTAGTTTTTCTAGGTGCATAAAGAAAACTGTTTGATTAAATTTCAGGACATCGTAAGGAGACGAGTTATATTTTTCTGCATATGTATTATAATATCTCTTGAATAATTCATTAAATGATTCTGGTTTTGTGGAGACCAACCGAAGAATAACATCTCTAGCAGTGTCCATGGCAGAGGATACTTCAAATGTACTGATTGGAGAACCCGAAGTAAAATAAGGTTCACCGTAAACAGGAGCAACTATATCTGCATTTGCTGACGATAAGAAATTCAGTGCTTCCTTAAATTCATTGAAATCACCAGTTTTATCTATATAGTATATATTCTTATTGGAGGGTGTAATACCTAATACCAAACCAGGACACAGTAATTTATGATCTCGAGAATAAACAAAAATATGACCTTTTTGAGGCCCTGAACTTGGTACTACCAGAATTTTAGTTTTGTCTGTTTCAATATTACTTAGTTTGTTTACCTTAACTACATTTTCTAATTTTTTAGGAAGTTTTTTCTCTAATTTTCTTACATCACCAGAAGGCTCCGCATAATAGCGATTGTTAAGAAATTTATCTCTTGGATTTACAAATACCTCCCATAAATCTTGATGTACATGAAACTCAGTATCTGGTAAATGTTTTTGAATTTTTTCAGCAGTTAATATTTCTTCCCAAGTAACACAAGGGAAGAAAACTTTGAGTTTCTTGTGTAAACCCAGCTCATCTAATGCCTCAATAAGATTGATAACAAAAGTCCCTGTACCAGATGCCCCAATTAAGATTGGGGGGGTGTTTGAAATTAATATTCCTCCATAATTTTCCCCGCTTCCGCCGAAACCACCTGGAATTTTATAAATATCCCCTGCTATTGGATAAGCCTGCATAAATTAGAAATGAGTAAATTATATTATAAAAAATCCCTATTACAGAAGTATAAAATCATTAATGTAATTTTGATTTAAGCTTTTGTTAATTAATTATTCAATTTATCTGTCTGTATGTTGAGAGGCTTAATTGAAGCAAATCATATTCTCCTTCACCTTGAGCAGTTAATTGTATGAAATATCCATAAGTTCGATTAGATCTGAATTGTTCTAAGGTGTTCTCAGATACAAGTTTCTTGATCATTTCTTTGTAATTTGCATAAGCAACAATTGAGAAATTATAGGTTGCTGAAAATTTTTTGATAAGGAGTTTATACACTTTATATCCGTCATATGAATTAATTGGCTTGTTTGAAGTACCAATGGATATTAAAACAAGGTCTCTAAATCGTAATGGTGAATGAATTTGATCGTTGAAAAAATAGTGATCTAGAGAAACAGTAACTGTTGACATAGTACATATAACATATGGTTGAAATGATATATAAGGAAGGTAAGAGTGAATTAAAAGTGAAGTTATACGCAATTTAATGAATTTATTAAGTAAATAATTATCCGAATGAACGGAAAATTATGTCTAATAGGTTAATTCTAATCTAGATTCATTTTTTTGAAACCATTAAATTAAATTATTTGAGATTCAAAGTTAAGATTTCACAATAGCTTATAGCTTTGAAAGGCAAAACTTACTTCATGGATGAACAGTCAGAGAAATGTCCAACTTGTAATAATATCGTCAAAAATAATTGGAAATACTGTCGTCATTGCGGAGAAAGGGTAACTAAGAAAACAGAAATGCTCAATGAAGAAAGCAATATTTCAATATTTGAATCATCATTACCTTCCATTCATGAGGTTAGTACTGAACCTGAATTTGACAGAGATCTCTATTACAAAGTATTATCTTTAAGAGAAAGGAGAGGTAGACTTTCAAAGGAAAAGAAGAAGCTAAAAGAAGATATATCCGCTTTACTGTCACAATTAAAATCAAGTCTTATCACTAGAGAGTATGCAGCTCCTAAAATTGCTGAATTGAAATCTCGTACAAAATCAGTAAATGAGAAATTGTCTGGATTCAAGGAATTACCAACAGAATTACCTGTTGAAATATTAAATGATGAAATGGATGCTGTAAAAGGAACCATTAGAAAGCTGGATAAATTAAAGGCTGACGAATCTATTTCTAAAGATGCAATTAAGACAGAAAAAGAAAAAGCAAAAGATACAATGTTATTACTGCAGGACCAAAAATCTAAGGTTTCAGGTCATATAAGAAATTGGTTGGCTGACTTAAGCTCTGAATTAAAATCTGAAAGAAAGGATTTTGATTCTTTGAATATTAAATTTAAAATACAAGAAATTACGGAAGACACCTTTAAAGAACGAAAAGAGAGTGTTGTTGATAAAATAGAAGAATTGGATAATGTAATAAAAATGGTTGAAGGTTTAATAAAGTAGGGCTTAGGGTTGTAACTTAAAATTACTCGACTCTCACAATTTTCGGTCGCCGAGAATAATCCTTCACTACGTTTAAAGTTTCTTCAACTTCCTCGGCATTGTCTTCATCGGGACTATCTCCGTCTTCACTAATATCTGCATCATCTTCATTCATCAAAAACTCCCATCCTTTAAGTTCAATACTCAAATATACATCGTCTTTACCTGGGCAGCTGACACGAATTGTAAGTTTTGAACCATCCAGTTCTACTACTTCTGGGGTTAAACATTCTTCCTTCAATCTTGAAAATAGATGTTCAACAAATGCTTTTGAGATGATCTCAGTATTACTGTTAAGTATTATGGTACCCACTTCACCAAGGGTATATCTTACGGTTCTACCTTGTTTAATTGATTCTATGAGTTTAGCTTTCTTTAATCTCTGGATATGATGGCGTACTGTATCATGATGTTGTTGAAGAGCCTCTGCAATTTGAGCCTGATAACACCCATTATTATTCAGTACATAGGTAAATACATTTTGAGTTGCTTTGCTCTTTAATACTACAAAAGCCTTTTCAATATCTTCACTTCGTAGAGCTTCAGAAAAGAATACCCTTCTACCCGCAAATCTCAAGGTACCAATAAGTCCAGAAGTTTCTAATTTTTTAAGATGCCAACTGACAGTGCCATGAGGAAGTTCAAGGGCAGAAGCTATCTCGAAGAAATAACTACCTGGAGATTCAGACACTATTCGATATATACTGCGTCTAACAGGATGCATTAAGAGTAGTGATCGTTTTTCTCTTGCCATAGCTTGTACACTCAGTTAAAGAGTTTTCTAATTTGGTAAATATAACAACTTATTAATCCCTTTCTAAATTAGGTAGTACTAATTTAAGAATTTAATGCATACAGTTAACGAACTCTAGTTTCACTCTTATTTTGCTCTTAATAAGGAGTAAAAATCTCTGAGAAAATTTATATGCAAATTTGTAATTACCAACTTGTTCTTATGGAGTCAATGTAATTATCAAATTGGGTTAAAATTTATTGTAAATAAATTATTTAATCATATTTTAATTAAGTAAAAATAATGATAATTGAACTTAATATAGATTAATTTATTTTCATGTAATCATCTTGTAAGATTTATTATATTCTTTTGATAGCGATTGAAGAGACTTATAATTTCACAACCTTCTACAAAATCAATGACTGAAAGTTTCGGTATGACCAATTATGCAAATCCAAACCAGATATATGAAAAGATTGATCAGCTTTTGAAATTACCCATTGTATCATTTAAAAAGGAAGCACTCAAGAAATATCATCAATATTTTGAAGAGAAGTGCCAAAAATCTGAAAAGATGATTATCGAGGCTAAAAAATATATCCCTGGGGGAGTTCAGCACAATCTTTCATTTAATCATCCCATACCCCTAGTGATGACAAAAGCAGATGGTGCATATTTATGGGATTTAGATGGTAATGAGTATATCGACTTTCTTCAATCTGGTGGACCTATAATGCTAGGAAATAATTATGCACCAGTTAAGGAGAAAGTTATCGAGATAATCAACACTTGTGGACCTTCAACAGGGCTCTTCCATGAATATGAGTTGAAAGTGGCAAAAATAATAAATAAACATATGCCTGCTGTGGAGATGGTAAGATTACTTGGAAGTGGAACTGAGGCGGATATGGCTGCAATTAGAATCGCTCGAATAGCGACAAAGAAAAAGAAAATTATAAAAATCGGGGGCGCATACCACGGTTGGAGTGATCAACTGGTTTACGGATTGCATATTCCAGGCACTAGGGGATTTGAGGCTCATGGAATACCAAGATCAGTAAATTGGCACACACAAGAAGTATTTCCTAATGATATAGATGCATTGAGAAAAAATCTTAGAATAAACAGATTCAGGGGAGGAACAGCGGCAGTTTTGATTGAACCTCTAGGACCCGAAAGTGGAACCAGACCAGTTGATAAGGACTACAACAAACAAGTCCGTGAATTATGTGATGACTACGGAGCAATATTGATATTTGATGAAGTGGTTACAGGTTTTAGAATTGGTTTGTCTGGTGCTCAAGGGTATTTTGGAATTAAACCGGACTTAACGGTTCTTGGTAAAGTCATGGCAGGAGGATATCCAGCTGCTGGCGCAATAGGTGGTAGAAAAGATCTTATGACTTCAGTTGCAGCAGGAGTGGAAGCTGGTAAAAAACGAGCATATGTAGGTGGGACCTTATCAGCAAATCCACTAAGTGCAGTAGCAGGTTATTACACAATAAAAGAAATAGAAAAAACCGAAGCGTGTATAAAAGCAGGCCTTGCAGGTGATAGAGTAACAAAGGGTATTGCTGATATTGTTGAAAGATTGGAATTACCATTTGCAATATACAATCAAGGATCAATTGTCCATATTGAAACTGCAGTTCCTATGTTCATTAAAGTCAAATTAAGTTTGAGTATTTTAAAAACACTCAAAGAAATCAAAAAACGAAAATTTGCGATGGAGGAAATGGGCATGGCATTTACAGCTGAGGGAATGATCACTATCGCAGGAAGTAGGTTATACACAAGCTTAGCAGATACAAATGAAATTATTGATGATGCAATTATAAGATTTGAAAGAGCATTCAAAAACGTGGATAAATCAAATTTTGAAGTTGGAAAGTAATAATATTTTAATTTATATTATATCTTGGATCTTAGTGGATATTGAATATGAGAAGATAAACATCATTAGTTTAAAATCTAAAAATTTAGTTATTCTCAAGTATCATACCTTGTCAAGTCCAATTGGCATAATTGTATTTACTTCCGCAATGGGGGTCAAGCAACGATTTTACCGCCATTATACAAATTATTTAGCCTCTAATGGATTTTTGGTTTATACTTTTGATTACTCTGACATCGGAGATTCACGTCAAGGATCTATTCGAAAATCAGAAACCACATTGTATGATTGGATAGATGAGATAAAGATAGTAACTGATTGGGTCTTTGAAACCCATTCTGATGATGATCCTAAAATCCCATACTATTATCTAACTCATAGTTTAGGTGGACAACTTTTTGGATTTTTGGAAACACAAAATAAATTCAAAGGAATGATTGGGATAACTAGTCAAAATGGTTACTGGAAGTTTTATAAATCAAAATTTAGATATTTCATGTTTTGGTATTTTATGATGATCCCTATTACCAAATTGTTTGGATATTTTCCATCAAAGAAAGTCGGTTTTGGAGAGGATCTCCCCCCTAATGTAGCTAAACGATGGAAAAAATGGTGTACATCTCGAAATTACTTTTTTGATGATGATATTTACAATCAGTTGCAGAAATATGAACTATATTCGGGACCAATCCTCACTTTAACTTTCGATGATGATCCTTGGGCAACAGAAGAAGCTGTAAGTGATCTTTATAACAGGTATGTGAATAGTCGTAGAGAACATATACATACAAATCCAGAAGAAGTTAATTTAAAGAAAATAGGTCATGTTGGATTTTTTAGACCCGGATCAGAATTATTATGGGATATGACTCTCAACTGGATTAATACAAAAATTTGAATTATTTCACAAAAATGATATCAACATAATGTGATTGCTTCTATAATTTCTTATTATTTCATAAATTAAATAATCTATGAATTATGGAGTATCTGCAAAATTCCCTCTATCTCTCGGCTTTGCTAAAGTTGAAGAAGTTGTAAGAACAGAGTTATTAGAAGCTGGATTTGGTGTTCTTACAGAGATTGATGTGAAAGAAACAATGAAAAAGAAACTTAACGTTGATTACAAACCATACAAGATATTGGGTGCTTGTAATCCTAAATTTGCAAATGAAATATTACAAAATGATCTTGAAATAGGTCTTCTTCTTCCATGTAATGTTATCATTTATGAGAAGGGGGAAGATATTATAGTTTCAATGATTCAACCCCTTGCAATGTTTAGCGTAATAGAAGATGTTGAGATTAAACCAACCGCTGAGAAAGTTGGTACCCTATTGAATGGAGCATTAGAGAATATCAATAACAAATTGAATGCATAAATTTAATCTTGATAAGACAATGATAAATCCAGTTTTGAATATTATAATATTTCAGCGAATGCTAATTCCAGGAATGTTCGCAACATCTTTAATGTTTGGTGGAACGGCATAAATAAGGAATTCTCTAATTTCCAATAAATTAAGATTTTTCATATTTTCTAATAATAA
>MDVR01000123.1 GCA_001940725.1 Candidatus Heimdallarchaeota archaeon LC_2
TGTACTAGAAATTGATCTTGTCTCTACATGAGATAAAGTTTCTTTTCCCGATTTGAGATCGTTATTGTCTGGTTGTTCTGACATATGTATATTGTAATGACTTTCTAGAATATAAATTTTCTAGTTTATTTATACTTTCAATAATGAGAATCTAGGAATTAATAATTTGATAATCTAGAGAGTTAATCAAAGCTACCAAGTTCTATTCTGCATGAGATCACGGAAATCATTGATAAGAATCCGTTTGAAAGAAACGGGGTGTAAGCGTCAAGTTTCGACGAGATGTTTAGCCCACGTTCACTTACGATCGAGGCGTTTTGTTTTTGGAAAATAAAGTTTTGGAAGGGGTAATACCTAGAACAGCTTTGTTGTACTGCTAAATTATTAGTGTCTAATATTTATTTTATTAATTTAATATATTTATTAGTCAAACGCCAGAAGAAAAATATCGTGACACCATCAGTAATATAGTAATTGAATTCATTACAATTGTGTTACAGTGCTCAAATAGTTCTTAGAGGTATATCCCCTCTGAGAGCTTTTTTGGTTTTCAAATACTGGATTTAGATTCATCTATCTATCGAGTTATCCGGTCTTGTTTTGAAATCTCGATTGATACAAAGTAATAACATAATAAAATTCCCATCACCATGAATTTATATCAAGCTAATTCTTACTAGTGCATGAGCGTTCTAAAAGCTACAAAGCTAATTCAAAAGAAAAAAATACTTTTACTACTCTTGATAGGATTCCTCCTTTCCATATGGTCACAGAGCAATACTGTATCTCTTCCAAACCCCGCTTGGATTGCGAGTGAAGTAGTATCCACAGAGAGTAATGGGATTTCACTATGGCCCAGTTTGGCTATTGATAGCCAAGACAATGTGCACGTGGTGTGGTCTGATACTACTGATTATCTGAGTTCAGGTACTGATAATGATATCTTCCATAAGTACTGGAATGCCACAACTACAACTTGGAGTACAACTGGGGTGTTATCCACCGAGAGCACTGGGATTTCACAATTTCCCAGTCTTTCTATTGATAGTTTGGATAACGTGCACGTGGCGTGGCATGATGTTACTGATTATCTGAGTTCAGGAACTGATTTCGATATCTTCTACAAGTACTGGAATGCCACCACTACAACTTGGAGTACAACTGGGGTGTTATCCACCGAGAGTAATGGGACTTCACAATATCCCAGTCTTTCTACTGATAATCTGGACAATGTGCATGTAGCGTGGACTGATAATACTAATTATCTGAGTTCTGGTACGGATTATGATATCTTCTACAAGCAGTGGAATGCCACAATTACTACTTGGAGTAATACTGAAGTGGTATCCACAGAGAGCACGGGTAATTCACGAGAACCAAGTATGGCTATAGATGGCCAGGACAATAAGCATGTAGTGTGGTATGAACGTACTGATTATCTGAGTTCAGGTATTGATGCAGATATCTTTTACAAACATTGGAATGCCACAACATCGACCTGGGGAAGTACTGAGATGATATCCACGGAGAGTGCTTCGGATTCATTTGTTCCCAATCTGGTTATCGATAGACAGGACAATGTACATGTGGCGTGGGAGGATAATACTGATTATCTGAGTTCCGATACTGATTCCGATATCTTCCACAAATACTGGAATGTCACAACTATAACTTGGAGCAATACTGAGGTGGTATCCATAGAGAGCACTGGTAATTCATTATTACCCAGTTTGGTTACTGATAGTCAGGACAATATACACGTAGCATGGTATGATAATACTGATTATCTGGGATCTGATACTGATTTCGATATCTTCCATAAGTACTGGAATGCCACAACCACAACCTGGAGCATTGCAGAGGTGGTATCCATCGAGAGCACTGGGGATTCAGTATGGCCCAGTTTGGTTACTGATAATCAGGACAATATACATGTAACCTGGCATGATAATACTGATTATCTGAATTCTGGCACCGACATCGATATTTTCTACAAACTTGGGATAAATTCCGATGTAATGACTCAAACCGTGACTGACATAGAGATCTCAACTGTTACCGACATTGAGACCTCAACTGTGACTAATACTGAAACTTCAACAGAAACAGGGCCAACCGTTACTGAGTCTACGATTGTTACCGAAACAGCTCCTACAATATTTGTCACTGAGACACTTATTGGTCCAACTGAAATGATCACCGAAACCAAAACTGAAACACAAACATCAATCGACGCATCCGATACCCCTGTTCCATTGATCCCAATCGTATTAGCTGTGGTATTGCTTGGTATCTACAGGTATGCAATATCCAGATCACGGACAGATCAATTCAATAAATTGTAACTAAGCAACTGATATCGATCGATAATCCAATCCCAAAACAAGAATTTAATTCACAGATCAATTCTGGACGAGATCACGTAAATCATTGATAAAGAAGATCCGTTTGAAAGAAACGGGATGTAAGCGTCGAGTTTTGACGAGATGTTTAGCCCACGTTCACTTACGATCGAGGCGTTTTGTTTTGTAAAATCAAGTTTTTGAAGGGGTAATACCTAGAACAGCTTTGTTATACTGCTAAATTATTAGCGACGCCAGAAGAAAAATATCGTGATACTAATATGAATAGTTGAGAAATTACACAAACGTTGCAGTGCTCAATAAGGCTCTTGGAGGTATATCCCCTCTGAGAGCTTTTTTTTTGGTTTTCGAATATTGATTTTTACTTCATTTATATTTTTTGAATTGCGTATTAGGATGATAATACGCACATATATTTTTTAATAGTAAAAATCAATCATCTAAAGATCGATTCGCTTAACTAAAGGATCTACTTGTATCTTTAAGAAAATTCTTTAATTTTATTGCGTCCTTTAAGTATTCATTAATTTTACTCTTTTCAACACGATCTCTCAAGTTAGAATCACTATCAAACACCAACATCCATTTTTGGATGTCATCACTCATTGATTTATCAATTTCGTCGATTTTATTAATTAAATAGTCCAAATGTTTGTTTTTGGCAATATCTTTAGCTTCTTTGATAAATTTGACTGTGTTTTCTCCTGTTCCTTCGAGTAGTGCGACTTTAGCCTGTAAGAGAAGAACTTCTATTTCCAATACATACGAACCTTGCTTCTTTGCAATGTTCGACAAACTCTCCAACAATGTATTTATCTCAAAAAGCACTTCACTATCTCCATACAGTTGAAGTTCTTCTAAAAGTAGAACACAGAGGTTTTGCATGGCAAAAATAGTTAATTGTTGACTTACCGTGTCTGAATTGACCGCAATTGTTAATATTTCTTGAGCCTTAGCACGATTAATCATTCGAGTACTGCTCATCAAGATCATGGCTTTTGTAATTTGACATCTAGTTAGTTCCTCTAAATTCGTTGAAGATTTTGTATATTTCTCTAATTCTGACATATAGTAATTTGCCTTGCTTTCCATTCCATTCTCAAGCGAAATTAAAATTAAATCAAACAATGTCTCAGCGATGTATAAGTCATTCTCGCTTTCAATTGAAAATTTCAAACTTTCCTTGTAAAGCTCATATGCTTTTTCGATTTTGTTCTTTCTCCAATTCAAGGAAGCTAGATTAAGTGTTGCTCTCGCAATTCTATTGAATTCTTTAGTTCTCTTTGCAATTTCGAGTTCCTGGCTAAATTTATTCATAGCAGTGTCTATTTCACCTTTAGTACTATAAATACGCCCAATATGGCCAACTACAACAGATTCATAATATAGGTATCCTTGATTTTTCAAAAGATGTAGAGATTGTTCTAAATATTCTAAACTTTCATCTAAATCCCCTTTCGCTTCAAGATAATATCCTCGAAGCATAATATACCAAGCGATTGGTTTATGAAATTTATCTACCTCTTGATCTGTAAAATTATTAATCATCGTTTGAAGATTAGATATTACTTCATAGACTGATTCAAAATCGTTCAGATAATAATAATTCAATCCTTCAATCGTTTTTAGGCTTAATTCTAATTCTTTCTTTTCTTGTTCAATTATTTGGGGTAAAATATCTTCAGAGAGAAGTAAAGATTCGTCTAATTTACCAGAACACATTAACAAACGACATTTCGTTACTTGAGAATCAAATTTGAGATCAAATTCGAGGTTTTCAATCTGTTGTAATGCTTTTTCCATTTGTCCAGATCTTTCTAAATTGTAAATTATCTTCAAATTTCCTTGCGGTGACAGATGATCTGAGGTTAGTTTCGATTTTTTGATTAATTTATTCAGAAAATCCTTATCCAATTTCTCACTCATCAAATATTCTATACTACCTTTGAATTTGAATTGTTCGATTTTAAGAGGATAAATTGCTGATCAACTTCGATTAATTGGATCATCGATCGATCCAGATAACCAAATTAATTTCCGTGACTCGTGAATCTAGATATGTGGATAAATTGATCAACCTAAACTAAAAACTAGCAGAAGTAAAATCAAAATCTTTTTTTTTTTCAAAAACTCAAGTCAAAAATGTACGACCTTAGATATCCGAATACACATTATGAACACGTTTTGCAATTCATAGCTAGTATTCTACTAAATAATTAAGCTAAAGAATCGACATATTTATATATAATAAAAGTAATCAGTATATAACTGACTAATATATTTGTACTGACCAATCAGCACGAATATACCAGTTATTCAAATGAGGTACTAAAAATGGCAATAGGGAATTTAACTGAACAAAAATTTAATGGCAAAAACGAAATAACCAGCATCGAAAAAGCATATACGAATGAAGATATATCTCAATTAGATCAATTGTACTATGAAAATCATCGAATTATTTTTAATTTCAAATATTATGTGATACAATCATATGGCCGAGATCTTTGGTTGGATATGCTAGAAAATAAAGAATTTAGAAATTTTTTCTATACATCTACCGGAACCTATGGCGAAGCGGTATTCGGAGCGCTTGTAGATTTATTTGTCGCACACCTAAATACAACTACATTTAATATTTTGTTAGAATTTACAAACTATACAAGAACTGTTGAAGACCTGGATCCTGTAGAGATTGTCCAGCTTATGTAAAAACAGATCTATTCAACTTATTAAGAAACAAGATCACCTAGCAGAAAGCCAAATTTGAGATTGTTTTTAGCATTATACAGGAGGGGTGTAAAAGAATTAGAATTCAATCAGTGATTCTGAGATCTGACGAAATCATCGATTAATGGTGTAACAAAAGCTTAATCTAATTTTATTCTCCTTGATAGATCAATCCGCTTGGTTATCATAACCTGGGAATATCCCCACGATATCTTAGATGTAGGTTACAAGGGATATGTCTGATTCAAACGTGAAGTCTACAAAGTGCGGATTATGAGCATACTACGCATTTCAAAAAATAACCTAGTTTGAGAGATTGAACGAATTTTTTTTTCAAATATTTTAATTCCCAATTTAATGATTCATATTATTCATCCACTCTGGAGTAGTTGGTTGAGATTTAATTGATTACATAATTAATTCCGTTAATGTGTATGAGTCTATACTACTTGGGGGTCTGTGAAGATTACCAAGTTCTATTCTGGACGAGATCACGGAAAGAAGATCCGTTTGAAAGAAACGGGGTGTAAGCGTCAAGTTTCGACGAGATGTTTAGCCCACGTTCACTTACGATCGAGGCGTTTTGTTTTGTAAAATAAGTTTTGGAAGGGGTAATACCTAGAACAGCTTTGTTATACTGCTAAATTATTAGTGTCTAATACTTATTTTATATATTATTTTATAGCAAGCCGATGGGGAGAAGTTCAAGATTTTAATCCATTCTTAATTAAATCGCGGAATTCTGATAGAGGGATGATCAAATTTATTCTTACTGTGTATTCCCAAAAGGGGATGCACGACTAATCATAATTATCTTAATCAATATAAAACGATCTCAATTAGAAGTAGTCTGCTTACCACCAAAAAGGTTAAAAAGATCGTTCAGTACACATACATGAGGATTAGAGATTCTATGAACAATACCCATTAGTTCTTGTAATCAGAAAACTTTTATTATAAAAAATGTTGACACAAGTAACTGCAACTTTTAATTACTCTATGGGGTGAATCCAGATTAATTTGGTTCGTAATTTAATAATTCCACTGATTTTATTCTTGATCTTCTTACCATTAAGCTTTGATTTTGGATTCCATAGTACAAATAAAATAAGTAGTTTCAGCGTAGATCTAGAAGAAGATACCAATCCACTCAATTATATTAATGAAAAAATGACAGATGAAAATAAGAGAGACCATATTAGTTTTATTGAAGATAATGTACAAGAATATAATTCAAGTGTTGATATATCAAGTAATGGCTATTACAATCCCCCACCCACGTTTATACCAAATGCGATCGGCTTCTTTAGTTCAGGTGATTTGTTAATAGCTCAAGGCTCAACAGGCAATGATGTAATCTGGAATGTTAATGGATTGGGGACCAATAATCAAAAACGTTACCGAATAATTCGTAATGGTATTTTCGAAATTTCCTCATGTGATGCTGGCAACTGTTGGGGCGGTTCCATTTCAATAGATCAAGACGTACCAGGGGAAATTGATTCGTTAACTGAAGGATTATGGATGTATACACTTGAAGTATGGAGCGATGTTGAACTACCAACTAACGATACGGTAGTTGTCAGAGTAATGGCCGATAATTTTGGCCCTCAATTATCCTTGGTACCTGGTAATCAGACAATCGAAAAAGGTACAACTGGTAATATTATTAAATGGAATGCGACTGATATATTCCCAAGAATCTATAGTTTATTGCTTGAAAGTATAGAGATTGCTTCGGGTAATTGGGATAATGCAACAGAAATATTTTCTCCAAGTCTTGATTTTTTGTCTATAGGAACTTATAACTTAACTTTAATATTGTATGATAGCCTAAATCACATCACAATACACACCATCTTTATCGAAATGGTAGACACTATGATTCCTGAATTATTTTTGATTCCAGAAAATCTATTAATCAATGAAAAATCCCTCGGTTATAATATTACATGGAATGCACGTGACAGAAATCCGACAACTTTCATAGTAACAGTAAACAATAATCTCTTGATATCAACAACGGCTTGGGATAATTTAACAATAATTACAATACCATTAGATGATTTTGAAGAAGGACTGTATGAAATAACTATTTGGTTTTCTGATGTGGGCGAAAATATAAGATCGGATACAGTTGATTTAATAGTACAAGGAGAGAAACCGGAATTGAATAAACTCACGGATCGAGACGTCAATGAAGGAACTACAGAGAATTTAATTTCTTGGCATGCTAAGGATAAAAACCCAAATAATTATACTATTGTTTCCAATATAACTGGAATTTTGGTAATTCATTCATCAGGTTTATGGGATAATGATACGGTAATAAATGTCGATCTGGATGGATTAGTATTGGGAACTTATATTTTTAATATTACAGTTTTTGATATTAGCGGAAATTTAATCTCGGATCAGGTCCTAATAAGAGTTATTGATAATAATGTACCTTTTTTGACATCAATCCCACCTGACTTGGAAATCGATAAAGATGCATCTGACGTTATAATCGAATGGGTGGCGTTTGACGAACACCCAGACGTTTATATTATATCCTTAAATGGAGCTTTAGCTGATGAAAATTCATGGAATAACTCTCAATCTATTATTTATAGTATTGAAGGATTAGATCTTGGAATCTATAATTTTACAATTGTAATTTTAGACGAATCTGGAAATTTTCTAAGCGACACCGTTTTTATTGAAGTAACTCTCGCTAATAATTTATCATCTGGCACAGTGTTTACGCGTAATTTATTGATTCTAACCACAGTAATATTCTTGATAATTTTCTCCACAGCTATCTTTATCATCTGGAATTTATTAAAAAATAGAGTTCCATATGAAATTTCGATTTTAGAAAAAGAATTGGAAGGGTTAATATCAATTGACTCAATCGTAATACAATTACCTGGAGGAGTACCTATCTATCAAGAAATTGTACAAAAATCCCAGATAAATCTTACATTACTTGGAGGATTAACAGCTGCAATTTCAGCATTTCTTACAGAGGTTTCAGATTCCAATTCCACAGATCAAAAGGAAGAGATCAAAACAGATAATTCTGTTTCTGGCTTTCAAACTATTGAAAAATATGGAGTATCTATTACATCACATCACAGCGATCAATCGAATATCGTTGTTGTTTCTAAACAATCATTACCTACAAATATTTTAGGTCAAATCCAAAAATCACATTACGAAATTGATAAAAAGTATGGAGAGGATTATTCTAATATCTCGTTTCTTAGAGATAAGCTCCCCATTCACAAAATTTTTCAGAAATATGATTTTAAAATTTCATTGATTAAAAAACTCAGAATAAATAGTGATAATTTAAAAGAAGCCATAAAAAATACTCTCCTAGATCCTGAATTGATGAGAAGAATTACTATATTAATGGATTATATTCAAATTAATGAGGAACACAATGGTGATTTAAAGCTTGCAGAACTTATGGAGTTTTACAAAAACCAGGGTTTCTCAAGTGCTGAGAGAGCTGAATCCATAATGGAAGCATATGAAAAAGAATTGATAAGCTGATTACTTTTTAGGACAGGGAACTCATAATGTTCCTCTTTTCTGGTTCATTTTATGGATTTTTCCATTTACGATTATTCTAACTTGGGTTGTCAACAGAGCTAATGGAAGTGTTCTTGCAGCCGCACTTGTCCATGGATGGTTTGGAGTTACATTATCTGCAATTCCGTTCCTACCGGATGATACCGAATTCCCCCTTGATAGAGACCTATTAACTACAATGGGTGATTTTTCGATCCTCGGAGCATATATCTGGATAGCCGTCATGTTTTGGGTATTAGCCCTAAGTTTAATTTTTATCACAAAAGGAAATTTGGCGTATTCAAAACAGAATAATATAGTAAGTACTTTCTAAGATATAAATTTTCTAGTTTATTGATACTTTGAATATACGCCACCTGTAATTCAATAATTTGGCATAACGACTGTGATACCTCGCATATGTAACAACATATTTTTCATTAAATTTGAATAATTGTTTACAAATTCGTAAGGAGAATGGATATTTAACAGATTTAGTGGATAAAATCGTTGATTGCGTATAGTGTAGGTATTTTAATTACACCAATTTATTCAACAACACTGATTTGCATTGGTTTGTCGTGATGAACTGGTGTTTGAAAGGGTTCATCATTTTCCATATTTACTAAGATTTCAGCAGGAATATCCTCAATTGTTCCACAATCTTGGCACTTGAAAACAGGTTTTGTACTAGAAATTGATCTTGTCTCTACATGAGATAAAGTTTCTTTTCCCGATTTGAGATCGTTATTGTCTGGTTGTTCTGACATATGTATATTGTAATGACTTTCTAGAATATAAATTTTCTAGTTTATAGATACTTCTAATTAAAACTTTCTTGAATTTCCTCTTCATTTACAATCGAGGCGTTTTGTTTTGTAAAATAAGTTTTGGAAGGGGTAATACCTAGAACAGCTTTGTTATACTGCTAAATTATTAGTGATTTAACATTTATTTTATTAATTTAATTATTTATTAGTCAAACGCCAGAAGAAAAATATCGTGATACCATGATCAAATTAAATAGTTGAAATCATTACAAGTGTGTTACAGTGCTCAAACAGTTCTTAGAGGTATGTCCCCTCTAAGCTAAATCAGTATAATTTTAAACATTAAACTATCTACTCATCAACCAATATATTATAGTCCCTACACTTATGTCAAAAAGAGCAAGATTTATAAATTTGCGGGGACTATATTGTAGTATGATCAATCAGATGAATGATTGAGGAAGAAGCATCATGGTAGCAATCAAGAAAAAAAAACCTAGAGGTAAGGCGTATTACTATTTAGTTCATAATTATCGGGTTGACGGGAAAACGAAACGGCTAGAGAAATATTTAGGATCCACGATACCTGATAATATTAATGAAATAAAGGCTGAGTTTTTCAGGGAGATTTACAGCGAAATTTGGTTTAATAAATTGGATCTTGTTCAAGAGAACTTCTTTAGAGTGGCCAAAGACCTTCCCAAATCAATAGTAAAAAAGAATTTTTCTGATTTTGCCGTCCAATTTACATACAACTCAAATCGGATTGAAGGAAATACTCTAAGATTACATGATACAAAGCTGTTACTTCAGGATGGGATATCACCGAGTAACAAACCTATTAATGATATTAAAGAAATCGAAAACCATCAGAATGTATTTTACGATATGGTTGAATATGAAGGTGAATTATCAGAAACTATCATACTAAAGTGGCATTATGATTTGTTTAAGGACACAAAGTATGATATTGCTGGGAATTATCGCAAATATGACGTAGGTATGGAGGGAAGTGATTATACACCTCCTTTGGGGCTTGAAGTTGCGGACATGATCCGTGATTTTTATGAATGGTTCAATCGATCAGAGCATAAACTACATCCAGTCGAATTAGCTGCCTTAGTTCATCAAAAGTTTGTTTCCATTCATCCATTTGGTGATGGAAATGGCAGGATAAGTAGATTGATTATGAATTTTATTTTGAATAGATTTAATTTTCCAATGATAATCATTGATTATAAAAAACGATCTGCGTATTATAATGCTCTGAAACGGTCTCAACTTAACGATGACCCTTATATTTTCGTTCAATATATCTTTAGGGTCTTTTTAAAAACGTACAATAAATTCACCGAAATTCTTTCAAAAATCGATTTATCTGGAGATGTTTAGCTCACGTTCACTTACGATCGAGGCGTTTCAAACGGTTATTCCAAGGCTCCTCTTAATATCAATTCTCTCATGAATGCTTTCCAAATGCCGAATTTCCCAGTTAACAGATCGATAAACAGTATTATAGGAATTACAAATATAAAAAATGCAAACCAGTTTATTCGAATAATTACAGTGATATACACAAAATATACAATGAATAATATCCCAAGAATTTTTATAAACTCTTTCAGAATAGGAATTATAAAATTTAGAATAGAATCTCTTGAAAATCTGCTTTCCTTGAAAGTAGTTAAATCTACATCATCCCACGGGTCGATATTCATTTGATTCCTCATCTCCAGCTACTAAATTCTCTTCTTTCTGTAAAACATTATAATTACACTCAAGGATAGAATAATAATCTGGATATTACTCCAAGGTAAAGTTGCGTTTTCGGTTCTAGATGAATTAGTAGGATCAAATACTGATGAACTTACAGGATCGATAATAGTTTTGATATTATTTACTACTTCGAAAAGCATAACAGAGACATTCTCTGCTGTATTTCCTTCTGAATCTGTCGCTACTACTTTTAGGAGATATGATCCATCAACAATCGTCTTTGTATCCCACACATAAAAATTGTTAGTCAAATTTGACGCGAGTTCAATCCAAGTACTTCCTCCCTTTGCAAAATAATGAACTGAATAAGTTACAGTATGTCCACTCCACGTATCTATAGAGTGACTCCATTCAATAGTTACTAAATTGTTCAGTATACTTCCAGTAGGTGCAGATAAAATAGGTGTCGAGAGTTTGTGTATTGAGTTGGCAACGAGATAGGTTTTTTCAGAAAATCCAGCAGATTTAAATCCGAGCTCATCTTTTGTTTCAATTATAAAAGAAATTTCTGACCCATCAAGGACAAAGGATGTGTCAAAGGTGTAATTTAATGAAGTTAAGTCAGCTACAATTAATTCCCATGGTGATCCATTGTTGGTAGAATAATAGAGAGAATAATCATTAATGATTGAATGATTGTATTGATCATCGGCTTTTTGCCATAAAATGGTTAAATTACCAGATACGACGAAATCTGATTGAATATCCAATATAGGTGGAGATATATGATGGGCTGTAGTGCTAGGAGTCGGGTCTTGATTAATTGCAGATCCATCAAGATTATAGGGGCCGGATCCATCCCAATCATGCCAATAATTATCTGAAAATATATTTTCAAAACCATCATCAGTTGCCTGAACCAGATTTCCAATATTATTACCTAAAAAATCATTCTCGATAATATTATTATTTTCCGAAAAAATTGTTGTTTCCCAATTTACAATTAGTATACCTAAATTGACATTATCATATATCACATTTTTATAAATTTCAATTTCAGTCGAACCCTCTAATAATATTCCGATTTCTTCATTCTCAAAAATAATATTTTGGTTTATTATTGAGTTGGTCGATTGCCAAAGATTTATCGCACTATCTGGACTATTCTTGAAAACTTTATTATAACTAATTGAGATATTATTGGACATCCCTATCCAAATGCCTTGTGCACCATTTTCGTAAACTGAATTATTGAAAATGTGGATAGAAATTGAATTCTCTAAAAGTATACCTACTAGGGAATTATTATAAACAATATTACCATCAATTATGTTATTAACTGCACTATGAGTTATTCCTATAGTGTTCTGATAAATCTTATTTGCAGAAATTTGATTATTTGGTGCATGTATACTAATTCCATCGTTAGCATTAGAAATTTGATTATTAACAATGAGATTATTCACTGAATTACCGAATATTTCTATACCCGCTGCGTTAATGTTTGAAATGGTATTGTTTTCAATTTTTATATGTTTACTGTCGGAAAGAGATATGCCTTGATCTACATTTAGGATTACATTTGATGAGACTTCCGCATTTTCAACGTTTTCTAACAAGATACCTATGTAATCGGGTGAATTATTGGATTTAAGAAAATTATTAATAATGGTAAAATATGCTACCGTGTTGCTAATACTAATTAAATGAGCACTGGAACTTGTTATATTTAAACCTTCGATCATAAACGGATCAATTAATGTCCCAGAACCATTGAATCCTAATGAGATGAAATCTCCCGTATTAAAAATAGAAATAGTTGCATGAGGTGTATATGAAATTCCATTGAGTACAATATTATTAGATTTATTTTCATTATAATTCAATAAATTGAAATCAGTTTTGGCTAATGAGGGGGCACTGATAAATCCTATTAGAAGTACAAATACTACTACCCATTTTGTTATGTCTTGCATATTATTAACTATTGTACGATAGTATATAAACCGAAAACCTCCACTAATTTTCACTGAGTGATAAAATTTAATTACAATTGGATCAGCTTTTGAATTATTTGAGATCGAACATTTTCTTTAAGAGTTGTTGCAGTTTATTATATATTGTTATCCCTTGGACTTCTAAATACAAAACTTGCTTCGGAGATCCATCAATAAATTCCTCTTTCGAAATGATTAAATTATTTTTTACCAACACTTCAATATGCCCACTAAAACTTCCCCAGGAAATTCCAAGGATTTCCCGAACTAAATATGAAGGATAAGTTGTGTAATCAATAAGCAATTTCAGGATAGTTAATCTAACAGGATTTAGAATAAATTTATAGTTTAGCAATTCTGGAGGGTAAGATTCATCAATATCCGCATCTGGATCTTCACTACCCTTTATTAAAGAGATTATTATTGGAGATGAATATCCTATCAAATCTACTGATACATCCTTGATTAAACGATTCATCTTAATTTTTCTTAACATTAAAAGAATCCCTTTAAACGATATCATTCCTATTCCAATGATCCCTACAGCTAGAAATGATAATACAAAGGAGTTAGAATCAGTAAGAAAATTAAAAAATGAATTTGATGAAGAATTCCTAATATTTGGGATAAGGTCATTTGATAACATTTGAGGAAATTCATCAACATTATCTGATTGCCCATCTATATTATATACTTGATCAACAATTCCATTACTATCTTCATCTGGACTTATCCATTCATTCCAATAATTCCCGACAAATACATTGCTACTACCATCATCTAGTGCTTGGGAATTGCTTTCGAGATTGTTTTCTACGAAATTATTCCAAGCAACTGTATTATTGAAGGAATCAAAATTTAATTTTACCCCATATTCATTATTTTTTCTTAAATTATTGTTTGCTAAGATGTTTCTTGAAGATCTTTCAAAACTTATACCTATGCCATTTTCAGATATATCATTTAAAGAAAGGGTATTTCCGTTACTGTTTTCAATGTGTATTGCCATTACGGAGGATTCCTCAACTGAATTTTGAATGATTACTATCTTATCAGATGAAGCTATATTTATTCCCGTTTCACTATTTTTGATTATATTATTTTTAATTATACCATTGGCTGTTGAACTTATATGGATAGCAGAGTTTTGACTATTTTTACTATCGAGGAAATTATTAATTATTATAAAATAAGCTGTCGTATTAATGACACTAATTAGGTTTGAATTAGAATTGACAATTTTCAAACCTTCAATCAGAAATGGATCTTCTAAAATACCCGTACCAGTCAAACCTAGAGAAGTAAAGTCTGAATCTTTAATTATAATTATTGGGTCAGAATTTTTATAACTGGATAAGTGAATATTTGTTTTTTCAGCTGATGTATTATTTAAAATATTATTAGTAATAAATGGATGAAAGGTTGGAAAATAAAAACCTAAAGCACAGATAAAAGCAATTCCCAGTAGTCTCCTTATTTTTTTCATCCTCAATATCTAAACCCCAGTGATCATTATTGGGCAAAAGTGTATTAAAAAATACGGGTAACTATATTCTTATTTGGTTGAAATTAGAAATAATCTATCAATATTGGATTGATCTCTCTTGGGGGTCCGTGAGGATAACCAAGATCTATTATTAAACGCCAGAAGAAAAATATCGTAATACCAAGATCAAACAAAGTAATTGTTGAAAATCATTACAAAATTATTTATATAATAAGTTACCGTGCTTAAACAGTTCTTAGAGGTATATCCCCTCTAAGGACTTTTTTTGGTTTTTGAAGATAGATACTGAGATTATAAATTTGCTTAAAGTAACTCTATCAATTTTTTCATATCTGTGGAAGGCTCTCCAGTGAATTCGCTTCTTGTTCCTTTTCCTTTTCGAATCTGGTGTGAAGATGATGAGGTGCGGTATCCACATTCCATTTCACATCATAATTATCAATGATAATTCGATCCATTGGATCAGGAGAAAAATGGATCACATACGAATATTCATTGTAATTATTAAAATTAATATAAATCTTAATGCTCTTCTTCAAAATAAGTTTCAATCGAACTAAATCTTCATCAAGAGAAAATTCAATTATTCTCTCTCTTAATGAATTTTGGAGAAGTTCCAAGACAATCATTAGCTTGGAATAAGCACTCACTTTAACTCCTCATTAGATAAGGTTGTAAAGAGGGTCGATCGTTTGTCAATCAAATTTCTCAAAGAAACAGCATCAGGAACCGCTTCAACTAAATCACCCTTTTTTGTGACATCCAAAAATTCCTCAACTGATGTAATTTTCCACTTTTTGAGGATCGATTGAATTTTGAGGTCTAACTGCTGTATTTTGGTTTCAATTAAATCACGAGCCAAATCCCTATCCAATGTGATTGTCATTAAATAAGTATAGTACTTTCTAAGTAAAAGAGTTTTCGTATACCATTATGATTCCGAATATCTATCAAAGTAGAAATTAATAATAAAAATACAAATTACATCCGTAAGGGATATTGATATCTCTTGGGGGCCGGTGACGGTTACCAGGATCTATTCTGGACGAGATCACCGAAAGAAAATCCGTTTCAAAGAAACGGGGTGTAAGCGTCGAGTTTGACGAGATGTTTAGCCCACGTTCACTTACGATCGAGGCGTTTTGTTTTGTAAAATAAGTTTTGAAGGGGTAATACCTATAACAGATTTTGTTATACTGCTAAATTATTAGTGTCTAATACTTGTTTTATTTATTTAATTATTTATTAGTCAAACGCTAGAAGAAAAATATCGTGATACCAAGATCAAACAAACTAATTGATTTCATTACAAGTGTGTTACAGTGCTCAAACAGTTCTTAGAAGTATATCCCCTCTAAGGACTTTTTTTTATTATTTTATTCCTGAGTTTTGAATTGCGTATTATGATGATACTATGCAATTTATTTGAAAGTGATGACAATTAAAATTAAGAAATTTCAAGTTTAATAATGATTCATCTACGAATGACTTTTTAATAATTCACATAATCTCAATTAACGTGAATACTGAACAAGCTGTAAGTTCACAATATTCAGCAGATAGCACATTGCTTTCCCCTCTGCAGAAAATTGGAATTTCCTCACTACTGATAATTATATCAGGTTTAGCTTGGATGGCTAGTTTACAAACACAATTATTCATTATTCCCATCATTTTAGACACTCGAGTCATGTTTGCATTTAATTTCGTACTCATATGGACTGTAATGATGGTTGCGATGATGCTTCCATCAATTATACCAATGGTGCTGTTATTTGCAAAATTAAGTCAGTCGCGAGTGCAATTTGGATATAATGTAGTACCGACTTTTCTGTTTGTCCTAGGATATTTTGTTATATGGGGATTTATGGGATTCATATTAGCAGTGATTAATTTCTTCATGTATCCAATATTGATGCCTTGGAACATGTTAATTACTGGAAGTGCATTTGTTTTAGCAGGTTTATACCAATCAACTAAATGGAAAAATCTCTGTTTGGGTCATTGCAGGTCACCCATACATTTTCTATCTCATGGATGGCACGATGGCTTATTAGGTGCGATAAAAATGGGGAGCATACATGGAATTTACTGTGTAGGCTGTTGTTGGGGACTAATGGTCGCATTAATTGCAGCTGGCATGATGAATCCGGCCTACATGGGATTAATTGGAATATTTATTTTCATTGAAAAAATATCTTCCAAAGGTGAGTTCTTAGCTAAGATAATAGGTTATGTGTTTGTAGTATTTGGTTTGGGATTCATGATTATATAAAATGTAAATCAAAAAAAGTGAAATTTATGACTGAAGTAGAAAATTGGGAGCTAGACGTAGACATGCTAACCGCATGCAATTGTAATTATGGCTGTCCTTGTACCTTTCAAGCGCCTCCAACTTATGGTACTTGTGAAGGTGTTATTGGATATCAAGTAAAGAAAGGATCGTTTAAAGGATTAAACCTCGAAGGACAGAAATGGGTCTTAGCTGTTCGCTGGCCAGGAGCCATTCATGAATTAAATGGTGTAGGAGTGATCCTAATTGATGAGGGAGCAAATGAAGAACAAAAAGCAGCGATTGAAGAAATTGCAACGGGAAAAGCTGGTGGGCCATTGGGAATATTCATGTCAACAGTAAATAAGGGAGTAAATGTAGAAACAGTTAAAGTTGATCTTCATGTCGACGGAAAAGATAGTTGGCTCAAAGTAGATGAATCGATTGATGTAAAGTTTGCACCCATACGCAGTGTGACTGGAGACGAACAACGTCTAAGTTCATTAATACCTGATGGTATGCTTACTAAGAAAGAGGATTTTTACTCTGCAGATACTTTTAAGGTTAATTTAGATGATATGGAGATGGATTTCCCCAAAAGAAATGCTATTTACTCATTAGGTGAATGGAAGGGTCCGTAATTTAAGTAAATGAGAGCCTGCCCCAATTATCTGCTTTACACCATTGAGATTGATAATATCGATTGATGTTAATTCTAATATACTCTTGCAAGATAAGGAAAAGAAATCGTATGTTGAAATGATAAAGCAATGCCAATGATGAAGTGCGGATTATGAGCATAATATGCATTTCAAAGAATAAACTAGTTTGAGAGATCGAACGACTTTTTTTAATATATTTTAATTTCCAACTTACTGATTCATATTATTCATCCACTCTGGAGTAGTTGGTTGAGATTTAATTGATTCCCATTAATTCCGTTAATGTGTATAAGTTTATAGCATTTGGGGGTCTGCGAAGATTACTAAGATCTATTATGGACGAGATCTTGATTTTTTCTAGATCCTCCCCTGCAGTTAGATTCTCAAATTAATAGAAAAGAGAGATTATCAATAGACAAAATGTGAAAGTTTATTTCGCTCAGCATATTGAAGTAGATTGATTAGATCTCGATCAAATATTAAACTGTTGTCGGATTATTATTTATAATAGACAATGAGAATTAAATCACTTGGAGCTAGTAATGATATTTGGTCCTCCTGCGGTAGGTAAAATGACTGTTGGATTTGAACTTGCAAAGTTGACTGGTTTGAAATTATTTCATAATCACATGACAATCGAGATATTATTGAATTTCTTTGATTTCGGAACTGAACCATTCAATCGATTAACAATGGAATTCAGAAAACGAATTTTTGAAGAAGTAGCGAATAGTGAATTGAGAGGATTAATTTTTACATATGTTTGGGGATTCGATGTCCCTTCTGATAAAGCCGAGGTTGATGAATTTGTGCAGGTGTTTACAGATATTGGTGCAGATGTATATTTTGTTGAATTAGAGGCTAAACTTGAAGAACGTTTAAGACGTAATAAAACAGAATTTCGATTAAATGAGAAAAAATCTAAGCGCAAAGTTGATGAATCAGAAGCGCGTTTATTGAAACTTGATAAAACTCATATTATGAACACCAATAACAATTTTTACTACCCAGAAAACTATTTGAAAATTGAAAATTCAGATCTTTCAGCAAGAGATGTCGCAAAACTAATTATCAAACATTTTGAGATTGAGGAAATTAGTTTCTATTCTTCTTCTAACTAATTCCATATTGTATCATCAGATATACGCCAGAAGAAAAATATCGTGATACCAAGATCAAATATAAAATAATTGTTTAAAATTATTACAAAATTATTTCCATAATATGTTACTGTGCTTAAACAGTTCTTAGAGGTATATCCCCTGTAAGGACTTTTTTTTGGTTTTCAAATATTGATTTCTACTTCATTTATATTTTTTGATTTGCGGATTAGGATGATAATACGCATTTGGAATTTTTCGAAAATAGCTACGATGAAATGGAACGGGATTATGGGACATGAATTTAATATTTGAAAGAAAAGACTGGATACCAAACGATTAGGCTGGATTAGTAGTTGATTTTATCCGATTCGTTTGAATTAGAGTACCTTCAGATTTAAATCTGCCCAGTAACTCCTTCAATCGATCACGAGGTTTACAATTCAACGGATAATCTTCCATGTCTCTCATTAACTTCACAAATTTTGAATTATTCGATTTTACATATATTTTTGTTGGTAAAACGGACATGGATAACATGAATTCTAAGGTTGACACGAGAATTGAAATTTCAATTTTCAAGATAGGCCAATTCGGTAAAATTTTAGTATGTTTAACTCCATATTTTTGGAGCATACTCCTTCCTTCTGATTTGCTATTGCTAAAATTATTTTCACCTATTATATAGATAGTTTCGGTTGTTTTGCATTTTGAGATTGCTTTAGAAGTTTGCAGGTTCGATGTTTCATTATGTAATGAAACAGAAGATGTGGGAAGAGCCTCCATAACATAATTAGCTTAAAACTAGTCTATAAAAAGTACACTTAGGGTCTCTTACTTGAAAATGAAAGTTGAATTACGTTTATGGATCACTCGTGTACATACTTAATTAGCTCTATGGCGCTCTAATTTAATAGGTAATCTTTGAA
>MDVR01000124.1 GCA_001940725.1 Candidatus Heimdallarchaeota archaeon LC_2
GGATGGGGTATCTCAGGAATATATTTCTTTGCGAATCGTTGAAGTGCTCGATTACTATCTGCCAAAATAGCATCGCTGAGCAGCAGTGTTGCCTGTTGGATACTTGTGGCAGTGATGGTTGTCATCATGAGCAGCAGTAAGCATATTTCCATCGGTACGGCATTACACCAGTTTTTAACTTTCTGGGGTATATTTTTGATAAATTCCGGTATGATACTCTGAATAAATCTATCTTTTAGCTTGAACTGATCAATTCTACTGTAAGTTTTCATATCTGGAGATTCGCGATCTTCATAATAATTTTATGAAAAACTGTAATTTGAGGTTTAATTGAGAATATAAATCGATGCAAAGATCATTATCATCATTATCATCTAGTGACTGGTTAATTAATGAACTAATAAGCAAAGACATTAACTGGATCGATCGACAATACGCATTTCGAATAATTTTGAACATTGAAGCTTTGCCTATATTAAATTAGCAGAAATTAAAATTATGTTAATCAGAAAAAACTTGATTTACTTATATAGATTTGCCGTATCTATTATATTGTGAATATTGGGCGTCTTTAAATCTGAAGAAATGGCATTAATTTATTTTCTGTAATAGTAAAATCAATATTTAGTTTAAGCTTAAATTTTGTAAATTTCGTTTTCAGATCCTGATATTGATCTTACTATTGACTACCCAAATCGTCTGAATCTTCATTATACTTGAATAGTTTAATCATAGTCGTTAAGTAATCTTCTAAGCGAGTATGTTTAATATTATCTTGTACTTTAGCACTTTTTTGTGCAAGTTGTGCTATACGATCCATTTCAGATTGGAAGAGTTTCCTTTCATTTTCAACCTTATAAGATAATTTCTTCAAGTTCTGTTCAATTGTTATAATCGAAGATTGTTCCAATAGTTTTTCAGCTTTTGAAAAATCGAGTTTGATCATCGAAAATTTTGCTTCTAAAAGTAATGTTTCCACCACCAAGGTTTCGGAATTTTGAGTTAGTGCAATGTTTCGAATTTTTTGAATTATTCCTACAGCCTGTTGTAACACTTCGTCTTCCTCGTAATTTTTTAGTTCGACTAATAAAATCTCACAAAGATTTAACATAGCAAACACAGTCAATTCATGTATTGTACATAGATTAAACATAGAAAATACATACAGATTATCCTCATCAATAATTTGATCAGATATCTTTTCAAGGATTCGCTGCGAATCCACTTTGTATTTTACTCTTTTAGCTCTTTTAAATATTAAGGCATTGGCTAATTTGGTACGTAAATCTATAATTCTAGAATTATTAACATTATTAAGTTCTTGCAGTTGGGCCAAGTATTTATTAGCCTGATCATTATTATCCATTTCTAATGATGTTAGTGTCAAATTAAACAAGTTACATGAAGATTCCGTATTAGATCCAATCGTATTGGATTTAGCAAGAGCTTTTTTAAAATATTTAAGAGAAGTCTTCAATTCCCCTCTAACAAAAAACAATCTCCCTATTATTCTCAAATTATAAGCTGTAACGATATCGAATTTTTCTCTTTCACTAATTTCTAAACATTCCATATAAATTTTTAGACTAGTGTCTAAATTCCCACGCATGAGGTTGTCAAGTCCAATATATTGATTAGAAATTACAAAAGCACGCGTATAGCTAACTTGTTGACTAGCTTTCATACTTTTTTTAAGAAATTTTAAAGCTGATTCAAAATTACCTTTTTTCTGAAGTATCTCACCAATTTTATTATATGCTTTTGCTATTCCATATTTATCACTTGCAGCTTGAAATGCTACAACTGCTTGATTTAAATAATTTAGTGCGGATTCCAAATTCCCTTCAAATAGGGCATATGTTTTAGGTTCATCCCAAAAATAAATCATATATTCAAATTCACCTTTGTTAAACAAATGTATTCCAATATATTCTTGGAGATCATCCTTTTCTAGGTGTGTAAATGATTGGAATAACTTCTCAGCTCTTGATAAGTATTGATACGTTGCTTGTAGATCCGCATTTTCATTAAAACTACATCCGAACCAAATGGATAAGGAACAAAACTCAATCTTTCTTTGTTCCTCAGTACGACATTTATCTAAAATTTGGTGAATTATGCTTAATGCACCATTTAAATCATGTTCTATATATAATATTCTACTTTTTAGCAACTTAACTTGTAAATTATCTGGATCAACAAGTTTATCAATTTCTAACAATGCTTGTGAGTTATTACCATTGATTAATAAATTTTTGATATCTTGAAGAATCATGAAAAGCTAATACTCATTTCAATAAAATGGTTTAAATTTATGAATATTTTTAATGACTCTAATCAATTTTTGCAGCAAATGCAAAATATGATGGTATTTTGTTTCACATATTGGGTTAAATAGATCTAAATGTCCACTCGAATTTCGTTTTTAATTTTCAAACGAGAAAAATGAGTATTTTCATTATTCTGTTGGCTCTTACATTTATGTTTTTCAAGCGATGTAGAAACTTCTTATTGTTTCCTTTAAAAAAATTAGATTACATGACATTTTCATGGATGAACGAGATATTGTTTTGAATACTCAATCATATTGATAATAAAGTTATTTCTGATTATTCAATTCAATCTGTATATAGCCTTAAGCTATAATTCGATCGTCGATCGTTAGGATAAATACTCCCCAAAATCATGTAAAATCTCACCTATTTGGATATTGAAGAATTCAGCAGTTAAATTGATTATTCCTTGAAAAATTGCTTCACCATAAGTTCCTATCCAATGATTAAAAAATCTAGAAAACTGTTTCTTTTCTAGAAGTGATTCCCATTTTGAAATACCATATGTCTGGATTATATAATATTTGTAATTATAAATCAACGGATATCGTTGATAATTTTCTTCATCTATTGTAGAAATGACCGTTCCAATAGGTTCATTCATTTTTAATAGACCGTGTTCTGTGGACATACTTGATCCTTGCAGGTTTGATAGTTCTCTAACAGCCATTTTTTATTCCCCTTAAATCCGACGACAAATACATGCTGAATAATAAGTTATCATTTGATTATTCAGTTATATTTGATTAGTCAGTATATTACTAACTACTGTAATCATATATAAATAGTGAGATTGGTGAAAGATGATTCGATCATCTTCAAACCCTAGATCGATCGAAATAAAAATGAAGAAGTTAAAATAAATGAATTGCTATTTAATTAAATGATTGACTGAACTTGAGACAAACCAGATCGATCGGTACAGAAATGGTTGAAATAGATGAGAACTGATCATTCAGTATGTTTAAAGGATGATTGATCCTGAAATTAGATCAATATTTTTTGTTTATATAATTTTCAAATCTTTCTATTAGTATATGAAAACAGACTATTCTTGCATATCCCTAAAATATAGTTTTCCATTTGAGGAATTACTTAAGTTAAACAAAGATATTACACTAAAAGATGATTACATCTTGCATGGCGTGGTGATAAATGCATTATGGAATTATTATCCTGAAGAAAGCTATTCATATCTTCAACAATTAATATTAACCAATCAGTATGATCGAACTCTTATCAGATTTATTTTTGGATTGGATTATTTTATCCGACGAAGTGTTAAGAATAGATATCAGAAATACATGCCGGAAAAAGAACTAAGGAAAGAAAAAAACAATTTGTCAGCACAATATCTGGAACTGGTGGATCAAATCAGGGTCGATAATGAGACTTTAGGGAGATTTGATTTCAATCCCAAAGCTGATAATATTGTAGTTCAGTTATTCAAGGATGCAAAAGTAATTGCAGATCAAGTTAGTAGTAAGAAAATCAAGGTTGATTATCTGGGAGAATTATTCTGGATGGAAGGGCTGTTGATCGCAACTTGGGATTATATAAGAATAAGGAAAAAAAAATTCAAGAAAATGGATCGTTATTTGAAACGTTATATTTTTGCATATGCTGGCAATGAAAATCTGGATGAGCAAACAAGGGATATGCTCACATGGGAATACTCGGAAGAATCATTTAAAATGCTAGATTCGTTGGAATTCAGATATATCCAATTTATAGATAGTACTTGGGATTTGGTATTTAAATTGATCAGGCGATTATTTGGAAGGGGAAGAAGTGAACAGGAGAAGAAGTTGGAAAAATTACGTAAATTGATTGATTTTGAAACAGATATATCATTCCAAATGCAGTAAGAGATCATATCAACATTCTTAATCGAAAGTAAATATGTCGGTACGGAAATGGGTGGCAATGTCATAATTCGAAACTACAAATCATATTATCATCAAAAGAAAATTGTAATGGAATATACCTATCGATCGAATCGATTGATTCTGAGTGAATTTGGATCTATCTCATTTCTTTAAATAACATTCAAGGCCTCATTAGATATGGTGTCTAATGTTGAGACCAACCATTAGAATCATAAAGAATCTAGAGAATGTGTGAATAGGCTATAGTAAGAATCATTAAAGAAATTATAAATATTTTTTTAGATTATTTATTTTATTTTTTGATTTGGCTTTAAGATGCGTTGACTGTACTTGCTGTGATTGTGTTAGATCCACCTACAACAACCCAAGATAGATTAATGTTGTATGTACCAGCAATGAAATCACCACCAGCTGTGCTTGTGAAAATTATTACAACAGAATTATCTCCAGTGGTTAAATCTGGAAGAGAAGCTACATTAGTTGTCACTGAACCAACAGCTGAAGAATTGGCATGTGTTGTAATGGTTGCAGCACTAAGGGTCATAGCAGTTGATGCGGTTAATATGTAAGTTACAGTTAGTGTTGTAGCACCAACTACACCACTTGAGCTCTTCACAAAGACGGTGTTACCTGTGGGAGTTTCTAAGATTCCTGATAGATGTTCGTTTTCAGTGTCGTCCTGTTGGTTGATATAAAGATAAGAAAGAGAAAGAATAGCAATTATAACAACCAAAAAAAGGACATTTTTACCTGAGTTACCTCTTTTTGATTTTAAGAACATAATCAGAATTTTATTCATTGTAGGTCTATTTTTTGATGTTTTATTATTTATCTGTGTTCATCATTATTTGCGTCTTTGTAACTTATTTATCCCTGCAACCAATTTTTGATTCATATTCTTGATTCTTAATTTCAAAAATGTAATTAGAGCTTATTGATCTGTTTAGGTTCTGTCAGTCTACCTCTATAATTAAGATACAGATGGTATATCGATCGATTGTTAGCATTAATAATTAATGAGACATCAACTCCATTCAAATTTTATGAGCGAATGCTCATAATGCTGCCAAGCTGAAAGCTTGACTGCATATTCTGCCTCTTCACCCAGGTATCGTTCATGAGGTGTCATCTTCGTTGATGAATGAACCCGAACCTTGTTGTAAAAGTCTCTCCAGTTATCGACTGCTTCCTGGAGTTCATCAATGGTTTCTGTGAAGACTAGATCTCGAGCCTCATATTGTAGACTCTGCTGTACTCTCTCAACTTTTCCTGTTGTTTGAGGATGTCGAAGCCTTGATTTGATACCTCGTATTTTGTATTTTTTTAGAAATGCTTCAAACTCTTTTGTGTGATTTCTTGATGGATTATGCACGAATTGTGATCCATTATCATGAAGTATGGCTTCTGGAACGCCATACTTCTGTACCAATTTTTCCAA
>MDVR01000125.1 GCA_001940725.1 Candidatus Heimdallarchaeota archaeon LC_2
TCTCTCTCGAGTTTTTACTTAAACCATACCATTAACGATTGTTAATGAACCAGGTAATCCAATCACTTCAGGATTAAGGTTAAATTCCTTGTTATCCCAGATAATCAATTATGAATGAGTATGCTTAAGTATGAATGGGTATGTATTATATTTATGACTTATTCAATAGCTGTGGGTGATCGAGGGCAAATCACGATCCCAAAGGAGATACGAGATGCTCACAATATTAAACCAAAACAAAAACTCTACATTTTCAGCACAGGAGAGGAAATTATAATACGTTCTGTCGATGAATTTAGAAACAATTTAATTGAACGTTACAAGGATAATTCAATTGATAAGGAGATTTATTCTGATTTTGAATTGACAATGGGTGACGGTTTAGATGAAAGTTCCTAAAAGAGGTGAAATCTACTTGGTTGATTTAAATCCAGTAAAAGGATCTGAACAAGGAAAAACACGACCCTGTCTAATAGTCCAAAACAATCTAGGAAATAAATATTCTCAAACTACGATTATTTTACCAATAACAACAAAAATTCCTAAAAAGAAATACCCAACAGATATTTTTATCCCGAAATCAGTAAGTAACCTGAATCATGATAGTTTAGCGTTGGCTAATCAAATTCGTACGGTGGATAAATCTCGTTTGATTAAAGAACTTGGTAAAATTCCCTCCAAAATTATTCAACAAGTAAATTATGCAATAAAGGTTTCTTTGGCATTAGAAACAAAGTTTGAATTTGAATAGACCATTGAAAAATCATCAGCCGTTATTACATATTTTTCAACATGATTTCAGATTGTATTTCAGCAATTTCATCAGAGGATCCATCAAGGAAGATTTTCTTTTTCTCTCGAGTTTTACCCTGAACCATACCATCAACAATTGTTAATTAGCCTGGTAAATCAATGATTTCGGGATCAAGATTAATTGAGTAAATTTAGTTTTATTGGATTACATTGATTAAATTGTGAAACCCAGATTCAAATGAAACCAAATTAGAAATTCCAATTTCTTTACAATTTGCAATAATTAAACAATCAGTGAAACTAAGAGATTTTCTTTCCTGGGATTGTTCCGAAAAAATTTTAGTTGCAGCAGATAGAATATTTTGAGTCGAGAACAAAATAGTCCCAAATTGTTGATCTTCTTCAAACCAACTCTTTATAATTCTATTTGCGATAAGTTGATTATTATTTCTTTGAAAAAAGGTGAATAGTTCGTCTAATACATCCAATGATGTGAATATTTTCCCATAATTATTGGATTTCAAATCTTGAAATATCTCCAATGCTCTTGAGTGATATTTATCCTTATTATTATAAAAAGCGATATAGAATCCAGTATCAAGAAATATTGCCATTCAGTTTTCTCCATAAATAATATCATCTATTTTTGAAGAATCCGTCTTTCCATAATCATCAACATTAGATAGCAAACTATTCCATTTTATTTCTTGATCATTAACATCATCAATGATAGCCTCTATCACTTTACTTTTGGCATGTATTAATAAATAATGAAGGATTTGATCATATGTTAATTTTTTTCCACTTTTTAGTAATATGGTGGCTTGGAGCTTATCTAGTTCAATTTTATCGAAATCCTTAATTCGAACTGTTGTTGCCATGTATTTTCATAATATTTGTATTATGGTAATACAAAAACATTTACATATTTAGGAATATAAACTGAGATATTTTTTCAGTAATTTCATCAGATTAGCCATTGAGGAAGATTTTCTTTCTCTCACGAGTCTTACCCTGAATCATGCTATCAACAATTGTTATAGAACCTGGTAAAGCAATTACATCAGCATCAAGGTTAAATTCTTTATCTTCATACACTAGAGAACATTAATTCCTCACGTTCTACTAATATGCATAGTGTATTACTAAAGTTTAATATGTAGGAAATATAGTAATATTATCATACATGACGGAAGAAATTATCGTTGAAGTGGAAATGCGAAAAAAGGGTCAATTAACTATTCCTTCTGAAATTAGGGATTTATTGCATTTAAAAGACGGTCAAAAATTTATATTAATAGTCAATGGTTCGGAGATAGTTTTATTTCCAAAAATCATCAACCCTTTGGATAAAATTGGATTATTAGGGTCGGAAGATGAACAATTTGATTTTAAGGAAAAATTGATATATTATAAATCGAGGTAAGAACATGTATTTTGACGCAAGCGCATTTCATTTCTTTTTCAGATATTCCAAATCAAAGACGGAATTGATTAGACCTTATTTTCAAAAACTCCAAGAGGGGAAAATCACTGGAATTACTTCTTCGTTAACATTTGATGAGTTATATTATACATTGTTGATGCGACTAATCGAAGAGAAATATTCTAAGCACCCTTCACAAGTCTTGAGGGAGAATAAATACGTGATTAAAGAGTTTAGTACAAAACTAAAACAAGTAAATGAAATCATGTTAAGTTTCAATAATTTACAAATTATTTTGGTTGATAAAAATATAGTTGGAAAAATACCATTGCTTATGGTTGAATATAATTTACTTCCAAGAGATTGTATTCATCTTCAAACTATGATAAATAACTCAGAAAAAGAAATTCTATCAACTGATGGCGACTTCGATGGAATTGCTGGGATAAAAAGAGTGATCTCGGAATAAAAGAAAATTGATCAGAGGAGCCATCAAGGAAGATTTTCTTTCTCTCCCTGAGTTTACCCTGAACCATGCCATCAACAATTGTCAATGAACCTGGTAAACCAATGACTTCTGGATCAAGATTAAATTAATGTATTTAAGTTAGTAATCAATTTTTCTAACTTTAGCCTTTTTGATACTACTCATCTCTCTTTCTGTTGTTAGGATTATTGCAGCTTCACGCACTCCACAACTAATTGCTATACAGTCAGCAATCGACAGTAAATTGTTTCTCACCTTATACTTACCAGCATTGAAAATATCATCATCAGTCATTTCACACACTTTAACTTTAGAATTCATGAATGCGTTAGTTCGTAATTCCGCTGCCTGTTTTCCAAAGAATTGCCAAGTTTTGTAATAGTACTCTGTGAGAATTATCTTAGGGACGATTCCAATTGCATTGTCTGATTGAATTTCGTTGTATATTTTTTTTAGCTCAACATGATCCGCAAAGAACAGTGTAATAGCACCTGTATCAAATAAATATTTCTTTATCAGTTATCTCTCCTGAAGATGATCTTTTTTGAGATCTTTTATCGCCCGTATCGCAATATCTTTCTCATCAGGTCTGATCAAATCTAATGGGTCCTTTATTGGTATGAGAAGATATCCATCGTCGGTTTTGATAAATGAAATCTCATCACCAGTATCGATCCCAAATTCCTTTTTAATTTTTGCAGGGAGATTAATCATTCCATTTTTTGCTAATTTGGATTTCATATTAATATTTGGGTACAATGTAAATATATGTTTTTCCTTGTAAAAATGCAAAATTCCTTGTATTTTTTTTATTTTGTGTTAATATAACCACTTCAACTGCTGTTGTTTACATGTTTTCTAACAAGATTTCAGACAATTTCTCAGCAATTCCATAGGATGAGGCATCTAGAAGGATTTTCTCTCTTTCACGAGTCTCAACTTAAACCATGCCATCAACGATTGTTAATGATCCAGGTAATCCAAATTCTTCAAGATTAAGATTGAATTCTTTGTTATCCCAGATAGTCAGTTCCTACTACTTTCAAACTTTTATTTCACAGAATACTATATTTAGGTACTTTCTTCATCTAACATTTTGGACATTTTCATGGCGTCCTCTAAATATTTTGATACATCAGTACCTTTTGTATACATTTTATCTTGATTATCGAATGAACCAATTTCTGGATTTTCATTCAACAAAGCGAGTAACAAATCTTCAGCTTGAACTTTAGACGTATTAGTCACTTCACTAATCTTGTCCAATGAAATCGGCATACCATCACCTGTGATTTGAATTAAGGTTAATAACGGCTGCCAGGGTGAAAACCATTCTTTTTTATTTGCAAATGATTGATCAAGTTTATCCATTTTCTTGTCAAGATCTGAGGACAAGACAAATATTCGTTTGGAAAATTCATTTATGTCATTTTCAGATACTTCAGTGAACAACTCAGCTTTTCTTTCTTTGAACAAATCTTGTATTTTACCTTGAAGGGTAATTATCGATTTAACGTCCTCTTGGAATCCCTCAGCCAATTGAAGTAATGGTTTCGTGTTGTTCTCAACCATCAGAAGGTGTTTTGGCGATGTAGTCTGAGTAATCATTTGGATAAATTCTTCTTCCTGTTTATCACCATTGAATAGAGTTAACTGAGCTGCAGATTTGTTCCATCCATTAGTCATTTCTTCAGCCGATTTGAAACTCTGGGAAATTACCAAATCTAGTACACTCTTGTTGACAAAACCGTTTGAAACAGCATCCTTGTATTCTTCAAAGTCACTGAACCCATCTTTCATGGCTTGTTTCTTTTGTTTATAACTTTCCCATCCTTCATTTATTGCTTTATTAACCTGTAATTTATTCCTTCTTCTAAAACCAAAGAATACAGCTGTGAATACTGTAATGATTCCTATAATGATATATAACTCAATTTTGCTTTTCGGATTTAAACCTAGTCTGTACTCGAGTAGATTAGGGATGAGATCACCATCTTTATCTTGATTTGCGTCATTTTTTAGTGGATCAAGGTTATATTCAATTTCGAACCCATCGGGCATACCATCTCCATCCGTATCACTTACTGTAGGGTCAGTATATGAGAGGAATTCTCTGGCGTTTGAAGCCCCATCGTTATCAAAATCTAAAGCTCCGTCATTAAAATTAGATGCGTTAAACCCATATTGATATTCATAGAGATTGCTCATTATATCATTATCACTATCTATAGACGAATCATCCAATGTCGGATTAAGACCCATTGAATACTCCCACCAATCTGGCATTCCATCTGAGTCTGAGTCAGGGGATTTAGGGTTGGATCCGTATATGAATTCTTGTAAATTTGATAACCCATCTATATCAGAATCAAGAAGTGCATCAACAGGGTCTAGAGGGTTGAGGTCATTTTCAAATTCCCAACCATCCCACATTCCATCACCATCAGTATCGGGATTTAATGGATCAAGACATATGGAATTAAGACTTGGTTTACATAAATCATATTCATCTTGGTTACTTATCCCGTCATTGTCGTAATCCCGATCAGGTTCCGCAATGAAAGGTGTTAATGTCAAAAATTCTATATCTCCATTTTCAGGAGTAAGAATTGCAAATAAGGCATCTCTTTTCCCACCATATCGTAGATGATATCCCTCTGTAGGTGCAGGATTGAAAGATGAAGACTCGGTGTATGCATTGAGAATAATTTTTCCGGAGCTAAACCATTTAATACCAAATGTCTCGTCATAATTCTCACCCTTCAGAATTTTTTCCCAAAGGATTCCCGTTCCATTAATATCAATACTCATCACAAAAATATTTGCGCTTGTATCTGCCAGATCATTTTGATAACCACCAAGGTATAATTTTCCCTGATCATCCAAAGTTAGGTATGGAAGGGCATCATCTTGTGAATCACCAAGGTAAGTGGAATACATAAGTTGACCCTCGCTATCAAATTTGGTAAGATAACCGTCCATATTTCCGCCCCGTCCTTGAATGTTGTCTAACAATGGAAAATTGTTTGACATGGTTGATCCAGCCACATAGACATTTTGATCACCATCAACAATGATTTCAAATCCAAATTCATTACCGTTCCCACCAAGATATGTACTCCACTGTAATGCTCCAGAGCTGTTTAATTTAGTGATAAAACTATCGTGAAGTCCACCCAAACTAGGTTGATACGCATTTTGTACTGGAAAATTCATAGAATTTGTGTATCCAGTAATATAGATATTTTCATTATTATCAATTGCTATGCCCTGAAGGTCCTCAAAACCCGATCCTCCAAAGTATGTACTCCATGCTAAAATACCGTTTTCATTAAATTTTGAAACAAATCCATCAAAATCTCCAAAGCGGCTAGTCATTAGAGCATTTTTCAGAGGAAAATTTAATGATGCTGTTCGTCCTGTTAGAATTAAGTTATTTTGGTCGTCAACGTCTATCCGAGTATTGGTATCATCTCTATTACCCCCCCAATAGAATCCCCACATAAATTCACAGTTATCAGAAATTTTCAAGAGATATATATCCTGGCCTCCTCCACTATAATTAATTTCTGAGCCTTTTTCAACTTTCAGATCATTAGAACTAGTTTCGATGGCTGCAACGATATTATTGTCGTTGTCAACTACTAATCCATGTATACTATCATAATCTGATCCTATCACAGGATATGAACATAATACTTCTTCAAAATCACTGTCATATTTGACAATGAAACTGTCTGCATGGCTATCTCCAGACCCTAACCCGAATTGATCACTTATTCTTATTGCAAGAATATAATTTCCATCTTTATCCTCAGCAATATCGAATAGCGATTCAGAATTTCTGAAATTACTTTGATCAATTTTGATTGATGAGTCGATTTCAAGTGATGAATTCCTAGAAAATTCAAAATCACTATGTTGCAACTGAGTATTATCATTTGATAATGCGGTTGAATTATAGTTAAAAATGATGATCATTAATATTAGAACGTTAATTCTAAAAAATTTCAATTTGACCCCCATTTAATCAGAACTAAAATATTATATCTTATACAACTTTAAAAGAGTTTTCCTAATTGAGAATTCAATAAATCAAAATGTAAATTAAGGATAATAATCAATATGACATTTCACTGCTCTTTAATTTCAGTTCATGAAGCTTCATTCTAATATATTTTGCTAACAAATATTGCCATAAAAATTTGCTTTGAATGGATAGATAATAATTGATTAATTAAATCCTTAACTATCAAGTTCCCCCTTCCACAAACTCTTTTAAAATGTATCAATAAAAGTTGTTCAGTAATTATGTGGGGTCATTTTAGAACTTTAATTATTTTGAGTATAATTTCGCTGTCATCTGCCGGGATATTTACTATTGAGAATTCCAACGCACAAGAGCCTAATTATGCGGAAACGCCTATTTTCTTTGATTTCACGATGAATCGGAGAGATTCCCCCGACCGTGTTATTATGGCTGACCTAATCCAGTCATCATTGCTTGATATTGGAATTAATATGTCGATTGAATTTGGTTTCTTAGATAGGTCAATTTTTTATGATAGGACAAATGTAAACCGAGTTCCCTTAAATGATGAAGGTGGATTCGATACTACTCTAATTTCATGGAACGTTAATCCCGGTCGGGAAGGTGCACCTGGAGGGACTGAATATGGATCATACGGAGCAAATTTCTTTCCTGATTCATTCACACATACTGATGGAGTTCCCAATATGTGGAATTATATGAATTTCATTAGTGACGAATATAATTTATTGCAAAGTCAATATTTCAATGAACTTAATGCTGCAAGTAGAGACCAAATTTTTAGAGCGATGGTTGAGTTACTTGATGATGAGCTACCTATTATCCCTCTGGTTGATAGAGTAAATCTACAATTGTACAATAATGAGATTGGATTCAATCAAACACTTGATGATGTAATTCAGGCTATATCATTTAATGAGTTACGCTCGGGCTGGCAGAATTTAGAAATTGAAAACAAGGCTCAAATCGCAATTGGGAGATCAGGATTTCGTAGTTTTGATATGTCACCATTCTCAACAGGTGTTTTCAGCTCTTTGGCTTTTCAGGGATTATACGAAAGAGTCCCGGGTGAATTAACCAGTTGGCAACCGCTTTTAGCCGAAAGTATGCCTACTTGGAATCCGGAACAGACCATAGCCAAAATTAAAATCAAAGAAGGAATTACATTTGCAGATGGTCATAATCTAACAGCGTTCGATGTGAAAGAGAGTTATAGATGGTATCTTTCGAACTTGTCGATGGATCGATCGCAAACATATTCTGAGTTCATTCAGGATTTTAGTCAAAGTCAATTTACGAGTAATGATTCAATTCGAATACTCAATGATTATACTTTGGAATTCACTTTTGCAAAACCGTACATATACCCAATTATTCCATTATCTTTCAATGTATTCCCGATTCACTTGTATGGGACAGCTGATAAGTATAATGTATCAAATGGTGATCTGAGACAACATTTCGAGTCAATAATTTTGGATGATGTAGTAGCAAACGGCACTTCGCCATATTTGCAAGGTAGTGGACCATTCCAATCTTCTGATTTAAACCTAACTGCGAATGTTCAGACCTTTTCATCCGTTGATAACTATTGGGCAGGTGTAGTTAAAACTTCTCAAATTAAATTCTATGAATATTTCGGTTCCGAATATTTCGAAGATTTGAATGATGGAACAATCGATTTCATGAATCGACCTTTTGATTTCGATCGTGATGACCTAAGTATTTTTACTAATATCGGATATAAAGAAAAGTATTTTGTAAATTTCGATTTCATGCCTCTAAATCTAGATCATCCCTGGATGGGTACCGGTGAGTTAACTCCTGTGGGGGTCGATAACCCTAGCCAGGCAAAAACTGCAGCGAAGAATATTAGACATGCCATAAACTGTATGGTTCCAAGACAAGAAATAATCGATACTGTTTTTGCCGGATATGGTGATCCCGCCAATTCATTTATACATAAGACTGAAATACACTATCCAATCGGTTTTCAAACTTGTAACTCAGATATCAGTGCTGCACGAGGATTTATGGAAGCCGCAGGATTTGAATATCCAATAATTACCAGTTCGTCGAGCTCTTCATCAACCACTAAGAGATCCGATGATGGTTTCTTAGATTTTGTACTTTTTCATCAAATTTTTATCCCTTTAATCGTTGCTTTACTTGTTCTCAGACCGATTAGGAATAAAAAATTTGCATCTAACAAATGAAAATATCCCATTTGAAGTCTTAATCGTCATTATTGGTATAGTTATCAAATATTATGAATACAATACATTAGATTTATCCAGATTTATTAGGTTATTTTTACATATTTTCTAAAATGATTTCTGACAGTTTTTCTATGATTTCATCAGATGAGCCATCAAGGAAGATTTTCTTTCTCTCACGAGTTTTACATTGAACCATACCGTCAACAATTGTCAACGAACCAGGTAAACCAATTTCTTCAGGATTCAGATTAAATTCCTTATTATCCCAAATAGTTAACTTATAGTTGCTATCTAATTCTTTCTTGAGAGCAAAATCTGGGAACCTTGGACTGTTGACACCAAGTTCAATTGAGAGAACTGCTGGTTTAGGAATTGAAATTACTTCTTCTCCACTTGTGGTTGCACGTTTGACAATGAAACGACCATCATCCTTGTCGTAATCAACTTCCTCGACATAGGTTGCCTGACTGAAATCTAGCCATTCTGCTAGTCCTGGAGGTACATTACCTGTTCCTCCATCGGCTGATTCAACTCCACAGATAACTAAGTCGACATTACCCATCTTCTTGACACCTTCTGCAAGTACCATTGTCGTTGGGTAGGTATCAGCCATCGCAAAAGCTCGATCACTGAGTAAAATTGCATCATCTGCACCCATGGCAATCATGAGTCTCATGAAATCATCTACGAAGGGAGGTGCCATAGACATCAATGTAACTTTGCCACCATATTTTTCCTTCAAGGAAACAGCTACTTCTACTGCATTCTTGTCCGGTGGGTTGATGATAGACTCTGCATCTCTACGATCAAGAGTATTGGTTTCAGGATCCATCTTAACCTGATCTGATTTTGGTACAACTTTTACCATTACTACAATTTGAAGTCCATCTTTTGAATCTGACATTATTTTGCCTCCTGTAACAATTTAGCTTTCAGCTTTTCTATCAACTTGGGCATGATTTCATTGACATCACCAACAACACCATAATCAGCATAATCGAAGATAATTGCTTTGTCATCATTATTGACAGCAATTATTACATCAGAGTCTTTGATACCACTGGTGAAGTGCATTGCTCCACTAATACCGAGGACGAGTGAAAACTTTGGTTTAATTGTAACACCTGTGGACCCTACTTGATGATACCTTGGGAGTACACCATCGTCACAAAGTGGTCGGGTAACACCTATCGAAGCATCCAGTAATTCCGCAATCTCTTTGACTTGAGTTAGATCATTTCCAACACCACGACCAGCTGTAACCAATCGTTTAGCCTTGGATATATCCTCAGTTTCAATTACTACTTTCTTGATTAGGTGAGTAGAAATTTCACTCTGGTCCAATTTCACTTTGAAATTTTTGATTTTTCCTTTTCTTTTAGTATCAATTTCTTTCGCAGTGAAGATACCTGGTCTGACTGTAGCCATCTGAGGTCTACTTGTCTCACATTTAATCACTGCAACAATTGATCCACCAAATCCTGGAACTGATCCTAGCATTAAGCCATCTTTTGTGATGTCAAGATCAACTACATCTGCAGTTAGTCCTGCTTTGGCTCGTACTGCGAGTCGGCCAGCAAGATCTCTTCCATTTGGACTTGCACCAAATATCAAATTGCTTGGCTTGTATTCGTTGATAATTTCCATGGTCACTTTGGTATATGTTTCATATTTATAGTGGCCCAATAATTCATGGTCTGCAACGACTGAGATATCCGCACCGCGTTGAATTGCTTCTTCTCCGATTTCTTTAGTATTTTTATTTCCAAGGATAATCGCTATGAGGTCTTCATTACATTTATCAGCTAAATCACGAGATTTGCCCAGAAGCTCCCATGATATGCTTTGTGCAATTCCTTCGTCTTGCTCGATCATTACAGCTATACCTTTCCAATCTTTTAGGTTCATTTATTGACCTCCTAATCCAAGCATGACTAGCTCGATCAGATCATTGATCTGGATATTCTTTCCAGTGGTCTTTGAACTGTCCTCGAAATTCTGAATACAATATCCACATGAGGTGATCATGGCAGATGCACCTGTTTTTGCTGCACCATTGACACGTACATCAGAAAGACGAACATCTTCCTCTGTTTCCCTGTAGATTTGATTTCCACCACCACCACAGCAGATTGCTTGTGATTTGGTTTCATCCATCTCTGTTAAAGTCACTCCAGGGATTGCTTCGATTAGATTTCGGGGTGCATCATATACACCATTCCATCTTCCAAGATAACAAGGATCGTGATAGGTTACTTCCATATCTAGATTCTTGGTGAATTTCAGATTATCATTGTTCCATATTTTATCAAGATATTCTGTGTAATGAAGTACTTCTGCCTCCAAACCATAGTAGGGATAGATATGCTTCATTATATTGTAAGCATGTGGACTTAGTGTGACAATTTGTTCAACACCAGTTTCATTGAATTGCTTGACATTATTAGTCAACATGTGATCCATGAAGGCATCATCTGAGATTTCGAATACTGCCTCTCCTGAACTTGGTTCATTCATTAGCACTCCAAAATCCTGATTCGTCTTGTTGAAAATACCTACCATAGATTTAGCAACCTTCTGAAGTCGAGGATCATAAGCCGCTGGACCTCCGACATAGAACATCATCTTTGACTTCTCAGCGGGTTTTAAATCCAATCCTTGCATCCAAGTGTTTCTACCACTTTTTGCTTCACCCATCGGGTTTGCTTCTTCCAATACATTCCAAAGTAATCCCTCAAATTCAGTTGGCATTTGTCGCTGTTTGTAAGAATAATTACGAAGCATGTGGAAACTGCCGACAATGTCTACTTCTCGTGGACATCTGACCTCGCACAATTTACAACTGC
>MDVR01000126.1 GCA_001940725.1 Candidatus Heimdallarchaeota archaeon LC_2
GCTTATCGCCGTAGGTGGAAGGATGCTAAGGGAACTAGAAAACATAAAACCTATTATTTGATAACAACATTGGATTGGGATGCAAGATCGATTTGGAGGTTTTACAGACTTCGCTGGTCACTGGAAAATACTTTCAAGGCACTTCCAGTATTGGATCGTACACCAGGAATGGATGCTGATCTAATTCGTGGTTTTTTAGCATTGAATTTGCATGTGATCGCACCAATTAGCTATCAGAGTAGATCTTCAAGTCGTACGATAGCTAAATTGTTGGATTTACCCATGTTGGTTAAAGGAAAAAAAGTTGTTTGGCAAAACATTCCTACCCGCTTTGCCAGACGTTTGCTATTGATCGGTTATTACCGCTCAATGGAGTTCCAGAAGATCGAATTAGAGATCTAGGATCAAAGTCCCACAACCTCACTCAACAACAAACCCACTGGAGGTTCCATCTCAGAAAAGGATTTGATTTACTGAATATTTAAACGATTAGCATACCTGTGAATGTTTCTAGTATTACTATAATTATTTCATCGATTAATTAGTGATACATCAGTTTTCTGTCGATCGATGCACAAATATTATAAATAATTAATCTATAATATAGCATGTGTCAAAACTGTCTAAGAATGGAAAATTAGCAGTATATTTTATAAATGAAGTATTTGCGAAGAGACAGTTTAATTTGCTTGATTCGATTATTCATCCAGATTATCATTTAGATATTGAAGGTGGTGTAACATCTCAGCAAACTCAGATTTATGAGGATGTTTCACCAATTATTATTGGAATTGAAGGTTTAAAACACCGATTGACATCATATTTCAAATGGCTATCACAATTGAAATTTGATATTCTTGATGTTGTAAGTGAGCACGATAGTGTGATCATCCGTTATATACAAGAATTTGTATTCGTTGGAAAATATCGAGGAGTAGAATCTAAAGCTCAAACAATCAGAATCAAAGGTTATCTTTTTGTCCGAATAATTGAAGATAAAATAATCTCAATGGACTTTCTTGGTGATTATTTCAAATTTTTAACAGAAATCGGATTAGTAACAACTGGTGATCAAAATGAATTAAAAACTAAGGAATTTTTAAATGACTTGAGCGGTTTAAATTTTTTAAAATCATGATCAATAATGAAAAGATATAGAATATGAAAGAAAATTTCTTTCTGAAGTATTAATTCCTAAACATCCTAGTGATATTTTGAGTGAATATTCATTTTTTTGTTGACTTAAAAGTTCGATATCGAAATGAAAATAAAATACTTGTGCTCAAAACTGTAATAATCGTTGTCAGAGAACCTGGTCCGGTAGCATCTTCTTTATCGGATGATGATTGACTGAATGTTGATTGAATAGAAGATGATTGAATTGAAGAGATACTGGTCGATTTCACAATATAATCAAATTTAATAAATACATCAACATTATAATGGTCCGACCCTGTATCTGCAGGACCGGCATCTCCGGTTGTTGAGTTAATCAAATCACCTATAAAATGTTGATTTGCAATAATAAAATCAATTCGTGATTCTAAAGTAGGATCTTGATGACCGAATGTGTAACCAGTCTTGCTCGGATTAAGCTCCCTAAACACATCGATGAAAGTATGTTGGGTGGAGGTAAATTGGCCATATTCCGCATTTTCAGGATCCAACATCATTGCTAATGGACCACTAGCTAAATCCCCTTCAGGTGCTAAGTCACCAATATCAAAAGGTGAAAAAGAATTCAAATCTCCTGCATAGATTATGGGGACGTCTCCGAGTCTATCCATATAATTGATAATCCCTTCTTGAGCTCTTTCTCGCTTCTCTTCATTATCCGCACCTCCACAACACTTTAAATGGCTACCAATCACGTAAATAGTCTCACCGTTAACATCAATCTCCCAAATCATAAAGTCGTGCGAAACGTCATATTTGGATCCATCATCCAATTGAACATCAGATAACTGTGTTGTACTTAAAATCGGAAATCGCGACATAATAGCTTCTCCACTAGTTGAAAACCCTATATTTTGACCTGTATTGCCTACATATGGAGGTTCATTGGAAAAATAATCATTGAATTCTACTAAATGTTGATTTAATTGTTCATTATTACCATCATCCCAGTTTCCAGTTTCTATATATACTATAATATCTGGATTTTCTTGTTTAACAACATTAATCCAATCAGGATCACTTCCACTTCTTTCGATGTTGTATGTCATGAATTTAATAGGAGAAATATCTAACTGTACGTAATTTGAATTATCAACTATCACATTCAACAATGATACTCCCCAATTTCCAGAATTATCCTGCGCCCTTGCTACGATTGAATGGTCTCCATCTAATGCAGTTAAAGTATTCCAGTTAAAGAATTTAGTTGTGGATTTTAATTCCTCATCTATGAAAATTTCGTATGAAGAAACTAGATCATTATCTGTGGCACTAACCAAAATTTGCACAATACCAAATACAGTAGATCCATTAACTATATTATCAATCGAAACAGTTGGAGAAATGTCATCAGCTGGTACAACAATATGTGGACCCGTTCCTGGATTTCCTAAAGAATTGGATAATTCCCAATCACTAACTGAATCTGTATCAACATTTGATATTCTCCTTATTGTTGAGTCAATGGCAAAAATATCCCACCCGGCAACTTCATTCTCCCAAGCAACCATATCTATCTCATTATTTGAAGCATCTGATAGTTTGAGCCAGTCACCACTATTCCCTAAAGCAAGATCGGAACCTGTGATATCAGCAGAAATACTATATAGATTTTGGAAGGCTGTTCCATCTCGTGCTATGATAAAATATTCTCCTGAAGGTATAATCCCACTTAATCCGAAATTTCCTACATTATCACTTAAAGTCCAACTTTCTATTGAAATTGGTAAACTTGATGGATTGAATAACTCAATCCACTCTTCTGTGGCATCATCATTAGGGGCATCATATAATACTTCTGTAATTATTACATGAACTGCAGGATTAGCATTAATTAAACTTGGTAGATTGGCCCCAATAGTAAAGCAAAGAGTAAGAGAAAGAAAAATGGCTAATTTTCTTGATTTTGAGTATAACACCTTATTTGTTAACTTATTTGATTAACTGGAGTTAAAAAATATGTGAGAAAGGTTTTGTATGAATATTGAAATAAGAAGAAATATCGTGTAAGATCAATCATTTAATTTATTTTAGCATTTTTAAATTGATTTTGGGTTATTTGCACTTAATGAAATTTAAATAAGCTATTATTAAATATTTAAGAATGATTTTTTTTTTTCTCAAATTAGAGTAAAACAATAAAATTGTAAAAAATTAATATTATATGTAGATATAACATTTTATTTTAAACAAGTTAGTTTAATAATGTTGACGACAATAGTTAAGCTGAGGTTGGTCATATTGTCCGCTGAAAAAATTACAACTATTGAAACTATTGAAACTATTGAGAGCCCTGGTCCGCCAGAAGAACTTCTGAAACAAGCAGAATTTGAGAATGAAAATGAAGCTGACATCTTTGATGATGTTAACGAATTTTATCTCAGTATATTGTATCAGATGTGTGTAGCTGCATAGATTTGCAGTGCAAAAATCCATTTTTCTAATGATCATTACGTAAGAGGCGCGAAATCCGAATTTTGAAAAAATTATCTAGACATTACCCTAGTTATTCTCCTGTTTCTCGCGTTATACATATGTTGAACTTAAAGAATAACAATTTTTCTAGATAAAATTTCACTATTCTTCAATCGATTCCAATTCATTTATTACGCGAAAAAAAAATATACTAATAGATGTCTACAAAACAAATTGCCATACAAGATATGGTTGAACAAATCTCAATGGAAGAAATACCTGATAACATAAAAGATTTTTATAATAACATAAGTCAATCAGTTCTAAAACAGATTAGAAAGAGTGGAATACGGAAACATTCATCAAATCATATTGATCAATGGGTAAGAATACGATTTCCTCTAAACGAAGATAAAACTCTTGTCAAAAAACATCAAATGGCTGCTACACATGTAAGTAAGTACTTACTCCGGCAGACAAATGACTACAAAATACCTCTTAACGAAGTCCAATCATTACTCAAATTAGACAGAAAATTACAAGAACAGCAAAAACGCGAAATTGACAAATTCAAAAAGTTAAAGGCTGAGGTAGAAGAAATACGTCTTAAAAAGCGTAAATTGAGAAAACCGAGATCAAAAGCTGTATTAAAAAAGGTGATTAATAAAAATCCAATTAATCACACAACTAAGAAGCATCAAACTCCAAATAAAAAATTTAATGCTATTAATTATGATTTTATTTATAGTAACTGGATGGATCATGTAGAAATAAAATCAACCTCCAAGAGTTATTGGTACATTCATGAATACATTGGAAGATATATTCTCAACTTTGCAATTAAAAGAAAAGAATCTACAATTAATCAAAAGATCGTTCAAGAGTTTTTAGGTGATTATGGTAAAGGTAAGGCAGCTAAAACAATGAATCATTATACCAGAGTAGCGAAATATTTCTTAGAATTTTGTCAATCATTAAATAATTCAAAATAGAAAGATACTGTAACCAATTTGTTTTCTGATCTTAATAAAAACAATTAATTTTCAATCTTATCCCACAAATACGCAAAGTATAATATTAAGAAGAATAACATGTTTGTTAATATGTTCAAGACTTCCTATGTTAAGAATTTGATCAATTTAAATTTTAGAGTTTTTAACTACCTATCACAATCGATTTTGGAGGATTATATCATATGAGGAGGGGAGGCGGCATTAGAGTAAGTGGACCCCGGGCAAGTTTCCGTAGTGGAGGATATAGGGGTCATAGAACTTCACATCGGCATCATCATAGATATGGCACCGGTCGATATTATGGAAGGCACCGTGGATATGGTTACTATGGCCATGGCAGTGGAATGTTCATTCTTTTCATCATTCTTTTTATAACAGTACTAATACCCTTAACTTCAGTTTTTGGATCAACAACCATAGTAATTGTGTTCGTGGTAGCAATTTGGTTTTTAATTCGAAGAAATGAATCAAAGAAAAAAGATGTTCGAAACTATGCTGGAGGTTCACAAGTTGGATCTCAGGTCAATGTCAATAGTTCAGGCAAAACCCCACTTTCTCAACAATATTATCAACGACCAGAGGCAAAATTCTGTAATGCTTGTGGGTCCGGCGTATTACAAAACAGTACATTTTGTACTGAATGTGGAACTAAAGTATAATTAAAATTAATTAATATTTTATATAACAAAAAAGTGAATCTAATTCTATAGAGATACAATAGACAAAAAAATGACAATTAAAAATAACACAATGAATGCTTTTGAATCTGTAATTGATAATCTTATCAACCAAACATACAAAGTATAATATTAAGGAAAATAACATGATTGTTGTGATGTACATATCTTCGAATATTGAGAATATTTGCAATCTAACTCTATTGTTTTATAATTCAATTAAAAATAATTTGGAGGAATATAATAGATGAGAAGAGGAGGAGGATCTCGAGGTGGTGGAGGCGGAGGTGGTTTCCGCAGTGGTGGATATAGAGGTCATAGGACTTCACATCGGCATCATCACAGATATGGTCGAGGTCGTTATTATGGTAGACATTATGGATATGGCTACTACGGCCGGGGTGGCGGTGGCTTCATTATCATTTTCATCGTTCTTTTCATTCTTTTAATAGCTGTATTATTAGCCGTGGCCGCATTTTTTGGAACAACAAACATAGTTAATGTAAATTTGGGTCAAGGGGAAACTAGATTATTCCATCCAAATACTTTCACGAAGGGTACTATAGAAGTTACAGATTCCTTAGGCGTAATTCAAACCCATTTCTTTGATTCCAAACCTCCACTTAAAGCAACTACAGTTGATCGTCCTCCTGAAGGTGTTTCGGATTTTTTTATAGCTGCTAATAATTTTGAGTTTTGGAGCTTTTATTTAATAAGGGGATCACAAGTTGATGTAAATTGGTCTGCAACCCAAGAGGTAGAATTTCATATTGTGGCAGGAAAATCAAATTTTGATAAGTGGAAAGATGGTGAGTTCACTGAAATATTCTTCACAGCTGGAGCATCATCAAGCAAAACAATCACAGTTGATAAAGATAATGAATATTTCTTTATTTTCTTCAATTCAAATAATGTTGATACTTTAACTGTCGATATCACGTTCAATATACGTGCGAAAGTTTTTGATATTTCAAACTCATTATCAATGGAAACGGGAAGCTTCAGCAAGTCTTTAGGCAGTCAAGATTATATTGTAGTGTTTAATCCCACAAACGATGATGTCAGCTTCGAATATAAAGAGAATTCAAAAATCGGTACAGGTACCGTTTTTCTTATAATGATAGGTATAGGCGTTTTGATTTGGTTAGCAATTCGAAGAAATAAATCAAAGAAAAAATCGAAACAAAACTATGCTGGAGGATCACCAGCTGGATCTCAAGTGAATGTCTATAGTTCAGATAAAGTACAAAGTGCTCAACAATATTATCAGCGACCAGAACCAAAATATTGTAACGCCTGTGGGTCTGGTATATTACCTAACAGTACATTTTGCACTGAATGTGGAACTAAAGTTTAACCAAATCAAATCGAAATTTATTATTTTTTTAAATAACTAATTTTATTCAACATAGATAGAATACACAAAAAAAGTGCTATTCAAAATTTAAATAATGAGTATTGCTTCAGAAATTAAAATACACATGGATAAATCAATGAATACCTTTGAACATGTGATTGATAATCTGAAAGATGAAGATTTGAATGTAAGAATAAATGAAGGCGAAAAAGGATGGACCGTAATTGAGTTATTAAGACACATTCAAAATTCTGAGAGAGGGATGACCACAAATCTCAAATCAATAATAAATAAGGGCGAAGGTACTTCCACAGAATTTGATTTACAAAAATATAATCACACATCCAATGAAAAAATGAAAGATTTGGGATTGTCCGATATAAAAGAAAATATGAAAAAATATAGAAAAATTACATTAGAATTACTTAAATTAGTAAAAGAAGAAGATTGGGAAAAAGAAGGTAGACATCCATCACAGGGAACTTATTCTGTAAAACGACACTTCGAAATTATTTCTTGGCATCAATACCACCATTTGAAAGGAATTAAAACGAAATTAAATTTATAAAATAACATCAAGTTCTTATTTTGTAGACCATTTTCCATAATGGACAATTTGATCAATTTTTCTCCTTCCTCTCTTTAATGAGGGAGATGGTAGATCGACAGACTCTGGATATCCCATTAAGATCGATCCGATTGGCGTATACTCATCTGGAATGTTGAAGTTTTTTCTAGTTTTATCCAAATCACATCCAGTAAAGACCGCACCTAAATCTTCATCCACCAATGTTAATAAACCCAATAATGCAGCCATACCTGCATCAATATGCCAATATGGTACTGGCCATCTTTTTTCATCTTTATCTGTCCATCCTTTATCTTTTTCTGCATACCGGTCCAAGTAAGCATTTTTATGCGAACACACAATTAGTATAACACTCGCATTTTCCATTTTTGGCCATTTTTTATAGCTTTTACTTCTTTCTTCTTTTGAACCCCATTGACTAAAAAAAAGAGCTTTATCTAATTGGTTTTGAAGTATTAATATTTCAATTCCTTGAGAAAATCCTGCTGAAGGTCCACGAAAAATATTTTCAATTATTCGATCTAGTATCGATTTCGGTATTGCCCTGTCAGTAAATGATCTTATCATTTTACGCTTGTTAACTACTTTTTGAAACTCCATACATTAAAATAATTCATTCAGTTTTTAAGTAATTTCACGAGAAAATTAGCGTCATTATGTTTTCCACCCATAATTATTCTTTGATCAATAAGAAACCCTGATATCTTTATTTGTTTAATTAATTCTTTCCAAGTATAATAATGATAAAATCTGGTTCCAAGAGTATTACCAGAAGGGTCTTTCCAAGGACGGTTATGATTAACCAATTCATCAATCGATTCTCGTTTCCTTATTTTTGCAAATAACATCTCCTTTTGCTGAGTACGCCATTTTCTCCAAACCGTGATATTTGTCCCTCCTCCCATAGAATTAATGCGATAAAGCTCTCCAATGGCTCTAATCCTTAATTGATCATTTTCTAAATGGTGAACAACAGCTATTGAATAAACCTCTTCTGCAACATTTTTTCTAATTGGTAAATGCGTGGCAGATCCCATTACTCTTTGATCTGACAAATTGGCAACATAATTTCGCAATAAATTTTCAGATATGTCCAATGCAAGGACAAGTGTTCTTTGAACAAATTTAAGATTTCTGCCGTTTCCAGCTCCTACATCAATTAAATATCCACTTGTTTCCTGTTTTAACTCGGGAATTATTGAAATTAAATCATACCAAGCCTCACTTTTCTTTGATTGATATGATTCACTAATTGTGTTGTAAGTTTCTCTTAAGTTGTTAATAGTCAAAAATACAAAATTGATTTTAAGATAATAATGGTTGTAATATATGTCATTTCAACTAAATATTCAATTTTTGAGATAACACTTAGTCATATATGTGAAATTCACCGATAACTTTACTCTCACCGATATCAAAGAAAAATTCAGTAATCTTATAATACCGTCCTTTTTTAGTTCTATAGACTTGAATAAGATTAAACGAATTTCCAAGTCTATTATTATAACTTCGTGAGGATAATGTGCCTGCATTTACAAATACAGTATCATCAATTTGCCAACATCCCGAGGTGTTCTTTGCTCCAGTCAAAACTAAATTTAATTTCCCATTTACAATCAATGAAAGAACATCCCCCGCATCTTGTAATTCACTATCATGTTTAGTTCTTGGAAGTGGAATAATATTATGATGAAAAGCAATAATATTAATCTTATTTTTACTATGTAAATTTTCCAAAATTGATTTACAGGTATTTCTACCTATCCTCCCAATTTTTTCATCAAGAATACAACTATTTATTCCCAAGATCTTCATTTTATCATTTGTATATTCTGACTCTGTTGGACCGAAATATTCCTCGTACAAATCCTTACCAAGAGGAAATGAATCCTTTGGACCAGGCACTACTATCATATCATGTTTAATTAGGCCAAGATAATTTCGTGCCATATTAAATTCTCTCACATAACTGCGATTAGTGATATCCCCGTTATGAACCACTAAATCACAATCTATGCTATTTATCAGTTGGACACCTTTGGTAAAAATATCTGTGCTAAAGCTGGCTCCCCGTGAAATTTCAGTATTGGCAATTTGTATGATTGTTGCTTCAAGTTCACCAAAATCGTCAGGAATTACGTGTTCGACTATATCTCCATCGAATTTTGTGACCCATGTATTATCTTTTAATAGTAAAACTTCAATTTTTGCATGTAATTTTTCTTCATCGAATTCGACAGTTGTAATCGAATATTCTTCGTGATATCTAGTCTTCTTACATGAGATAGTTCCGCAGTTTACAATAAGAGTTTTAATGTCTCCATCTGTCAGTTTGTAAACATTTGAAATATGTCTATGACCATTTAAAACCAAATTTATGTTACAATCCATAATTGCTTTAATTGCATCTCCTGCATCGATTACAGCACTCCTTTCTCTTCCTGTATACTTTATGGGTAATGTCTGATGATGAAAAACAAGTACTTTTAACCATTCATCATCAAGATCTTCAAATTCTTTATAGATTCTTTCAATAGCTTTAGGTCCCATTCTCCCTGTGTTCTGGTCTGGTTCATTGGAATCTAACCCCAATATTTTGACTTTTCTAGTTTTATCTATATGAACAAAATATCTTGGACCAATATATTCTTCCCAAAGTAGATCTCCCACATTTTTAACATCGTGATTCCCTGGAATTAACAATACTGGTTTCTTTATCATTGGAAGATATTTATTTTTTGCTAATTCATATTCAAATACAGTTCCTTGATCAGTTAGATCTCCAGTAAAAATATAGTAATCAGCATCAATCTCATTTATGTACTTGACACCTTCAATAAATGTCTCTTCATTAAATTTACCACCTATATGTGCGTCACTGAATACTACAAATTTCATGAAATCAGTGTATACCCTCTGTTCATTAATCTTTATCAAATCAAATGGATAAAAGTGAATTTCTAAATAGCTCTCCTTATTTTCAGATTTTTTGTTTCAGATATCCAGAAAGAAGTGAGGGATAATTTGTAAGT